>NZ_JCAQOZ010000052.1:0-71779 GCF_059567945.1 Paraburkholderia sp. BGA-UO-ETr-F12
ACTGTTCAAGCAGCTCGGCGGGAATTGCCGGCAGGTCTACCGGCTTGGCTTTCGGTTTGCGAGGCATAGTCACTCCTTGGCGACATGTTATGCCTCAAACACGAAATTACTGACAGGCCCCGCATCGTGGCACCTTTCATCGCACTGCCGTTATCCGAGTGCAGCACCAGCGCATGCCCGGCGATGCCTTCGCGCAAACATCCCTTGTGCAGCAGATCGCTCGCGTGCTCAGCCGACTCCTGCTCCCACACCTCGTTCATCACCAGCTTGCGGCTGTAGATGTCCTTCATCATGTACCAGTAAAAGTACCGGCCCCTGACCGTGGTCGGCATCCACGTAATATCCCAGCACCACACCTGATTCGGACCATCGGCACAATGCGTCGTGAGCGTGCGTCGTTGCGGGGCCTTTGCCCGTCCCCGACGCTGTCCCTGTCCCGCCGCTTTCAGGATCCGGTAGAACGTGGATTCGCTGGCCAGATAAACCCCTTCGTCGGCCAGTTTCGGCACGATCTGGTGCGGTGTCAGACTCGCATAATCCGGATGGTTGGCTGCATCAAGCACGGCCTGGCGCTCTGCCTCATCCAGCTTGTTGGGAGGCGCTTCACGCCGCGCCAGCGTGCGGCCGTCCTGCGGCGCCTCGCGCCAGCGCTGGACACTGCGCACGCTGATCCCCAGTTGCTCACACGCACGCGCACGGCGTGCCCCCTGCTGCACAGCTTCATCGATCAACTGCATGGCTTCATCGCGATCCGGGTTGCTGATCAGTCTTCCTCTTCCTTGCCCCAGATCGCGTCGGCTTTTTTTCGCAGGTTCAGCAACGCCGCCGCCTCCGCACGGGCCGCATCAGCGCGTTTGAGCTGACGCTCCAGTTCGCGGATGCGTTTTTGCGCCGCCTTCGCTTCATTGCGCTGCGCCGCCGTCAGCTTCGGCTCAGGCGCGCCGTTGGCCTGCTCACATGCCTCGCGCCACTGCCGGATCTGCTCCGGATAAATGCCCTTGCTGCGACAGTACTGTGAAGTCTCGATCTCGCTTAGCGACGCCGTCTCCAGCACCACCCTGAACTTGTCAGCGCTCGACCACTGATCGCCTGTTTTGCCATTGCCCGGCATGAATTGCCCCGCCTGTCTTGCGTTCTGCCGCCAGGCGCGTAGCGTCACCGTCGTGATGCCCGTCGCTCCAGCCAGCTCGATGACCGCACGATTGAACGGCGGCATCATCTGTTTGACTACCCATTCCCGCGTTTGCGCTGAATAACGTTTCATCTTCCATTCGCTGTCCGCCCCCCATCTTTACATCAATCGGTTCGGGTGAGGCGACAACTAGCCTGACATGGGGGGCCTGCCGCAAAGAAAAGTAGGTGCTGCCCCGCACAGGGGCAACGCTAATAGACCACTAACAATTCAAGGAAAGGCCAACAACCCTAAGACCAAGACCAAGACCAAGACCAAAACCAAACCACGCGCCGCAAAGGCAAAAAAACTTGTCCACATAATTTGTGCCCAAGCCTGTGGACAACCTGCGCACAGCCTCGCCAAGTGCTTGATGCCACAGGTCTATCCCCCACAGGCTCAGCCGCAGGCAAAAGCCCCTCCCTGTGTTAAAAAGAAACCCCACCCTTTGCCACTCGTCGAGGCCCCCGCATGTCCTCCGTCATGGCTTTCAAACTCGTCCTGCTGTCGCTCGCCGCGATGGTCGGCCTTGAACTGCTGGCCAAGCGGCTCCGGCTCCCACCCGCCGCGGCGCTTCTAGTCGGCGGCGCCGCAATGGCCTTCGTGCCGGGCCTGCCCCCCATCAACCTCGATCCCGAACTGGTCCTGATCGTGTTCCTGCCGCCACTCCTCATGGACGGCGCCTACTTCTCCGTATGGGACGAGTTCAAGCGCAATCTCGGCGGCATCCTGCTGCTCGCAATCGGCGCCGTCGCCTTCACGACCCTTGCGGTCGGCCTGGTCGTCCATTGGGTCGTGCCGGCGCTCCCGTGGGGCGCATGCTTCGCGCTCGGCGCAATCGTCTCGCCACCTGACGCCGTCGCGGCAAAAGCCGTGCTCGAACGCGTCGCGCTACCACGCCGGTTGATGGTGCTACTCGAAGGCGAGAGCCTGCTCAACGACGCCGCCGGCATTGTCCTGTTCCGCTTCGCCGTCGCGGCCACGTTGACGGGCACGTTCAGCGCACAACATGCGATCGGACGATTTGCGGTGCTCGGACTGGGTGGCGTCGCAGTGGGCATCGCAGTCGGCTTTGTGGTCGTCAGGTTGCTGCGCTATCTCGACGACGCGTACCTGATCATCACCGCATCCGTACTTTCCGCGTGGATCAGCTATATCGCGGGCGACATGCTCGACGTGTCAGGCGTGATCGCCACCGTCAGTTGCGGCATGGTACTCGGCTGGCACCAGCATGAAATCTTCTCGGCTTCGGTGCGCACGCGCGGCACAGCCTTCTGGCAGATCCTGATCTTCCTGATGGAAGCGCTGGTTTTCATTCTCATCGGGCTGTCACTACGCAGCGTAATCGTGCGGCTAGGCGGGGTCGGCGATACGCTGGTCGCATTGGCTCCGGCCGTTGGCGCGGTAATCGCGGCAGTCGTGCTATCGCGCTTCGTATGGGTATTCGCCGTCGAAATGTTGAAGGGACTGGTCTGCAAGCTGATGCGGCGCGCAAACATTGCGCTCGACTGGCGCTCGGCAACCGTGACGAGTTGGGCCGGCATGCGTGGCGTGGTGACACTGGCAATCGCGCTCTCGTTGCCCGAGGCATTGCCCGGGCGCGATCTGATTCTGGTCGCTTCGTTCGCGGTCATTCTGGTAACGGTGCTGGGTCAAGGCACAACGATCGGACCGTTGATTCGCTGGATCAATCCCGACCACGCCTCCGAGAGAAATGAGCAGCATTTGACCGAACCTCAAGCATGGGCGAGGCTCGAAGCGACGCAGCTTGCAGCGATCCAACCGCTCGTGCACGACGCCCAGGGACAAGTGATCCATCCACGCCTGCTGGAGCAATATAGCTATCGGGCACGGATGACCGAAGCCTACCAGGATGTGACGGAATATCCCTCCGATGTTCGATCCGCGCACTACGACGTCGTGCTTGCCGCCGTGGCGGCAGGTCGCCGCGAGTTGTTGCGGATGCACCGGTCAGGGTTGATTCATGATGAACTGCTAACCGTGCTTGAGCGGGATCTCGATTTGCAGGAAATCGCAGCCTTGCATGGCAGAGGATGACCGACACGCGTCTGCCATCAGTCGAGACGTGTGCCGGTCGAACCGTGGCGGGCTCAATGGCCTTTGAAAATATCGAGCAGTTGACTTTGCATCTGCATCATCTCGTGCGCATGCTTCATCTCCATCTGCGCCATGGTGTCCTGATACTCCATGTCCATCTGCATCATTTTCTGCTGGATGGCGATGGCCTGAGTGCGCTGTTCAGGCGTCAGCTTGTCCATCATCATGCTGTACTCGGGGGGCATCAGGTAGGTGCCGGCACGTCCTATTCCTTGGGCTTGCACAGAACCCGCAGCAAGCGCGAGCGGCAGCAGTCCGCACATCAATACGGCTCGGATCGATTTCATGTCATCTCCAGTCTTACGTGAGTAGCCCGTCTTAAACACGGGCTACATAAGCGACGTTCGGTACTCAGACCGGCTTGCCGTGGTCGACCCACCGCACATGCCGGTTCTGAGGATGCAACACTCGGGGCTGGCCGCCATGCACGATCGTCCGGGTGTTTCAGAGGTTTAGTCGCTCGCGCCTACTGGAAATGACACGCCAAATGAATTTTATGTCGATGACCTTTCTTGTGTGGGGCTGTCACTTTCGCGCATTGCGTGCCGACTAATTAATCCTTCCACGCCGAGCCCAGAATCATCGTGCAGAAATTCTCCCGATGGTAATGCGGGTCTTTCAGCGCCAGCACGTCTGCCTTCACGTTGCCGAAGGTCGTCTCCGGTTTATGAATCGTGCCGTGCGCGAATGCGTCGATGATGCCTTCCTTGAAATGCGCGCCACGCGGATGGGCATGCGTAACCTCATGACGTTGCTGCTCGGTGAACTCGTCGTAAGCAAGGCCCAGCACGTCCATCTCCACGCCGGCCGTGACCAGCGCGACTACCGGCTTCATATATTGCGGAATCCCGGGCGTGGTGTGCAGCGCTATCGAGTTCCACACCTGCTCGATATCTTCTTCGCCGATACCATGCCGCTGCAAAAAATCGCGCGCCGCATTCGCGCCGTCCACCTCGAAGCGGTCATGCTCGCTGCTATATGGCGCCACGAGCCCCATGTCATGAAACATCGCGCCGATGTACAGCAGTTCGGGGTCGTACTTGAGCTGCTTGCGCGCGCCGGCCAGCGAACCGAACAGGAACACACGCCGCGAATGGTGGTAAAGCAATTCGGTTTCGGTATCGCGCACGAGTTGCGTGGCTTCGCGCGCCATCATGCTGTCGGGGATCCTGATGCCTGCGATCGTGGTCATGTTGAGTGCTCCATGAAAGACTTGAATGAACCGGACGCGCGATCTTTGTGACTGGACAGCGCGTTTGGTATGCTGGTCCGCGATGCTTTTTCTGACCGTTCAGGCAGCGCGTCCGATGAGCTTCAGTATTGGCCGGCGCGCTGTCGCGGGCAATCGCCATGGACCGCTGAACCCTGCCAAACGCACCGCGTTGACTGCCGCGGCAGTGCGGATTCCACCACCGTCAAAGGAAATCACCCGATGCCTACCGTTGCGATCGCGATTTTTCCCGGCGTGCAAGCGCTCGACGTCGCCGGTCCAGTCGATGTGTTTTCCGAAGCCAACCGGTTCCTCGCATCGCAAGATCACTACGAGGTCATGCTCCTTAGCGCGCAGCCCGGTCCATTGCGCGCGTCCAACGGCATGACGCTCGTCGCCGATGCCACGTTTGACCATGCGCATCGCCCGTTTGATCTTGCACTGGTTGCCGGCGGCCCCGCGCTGCCCGACGGCGCCGCGCCCGACTCACGTTTGCTGGAATGGCTATCGCAAGCCGCCACGCAGTGCGAGCGTTTTGGTTCGGTCTGCACGGGTGCGTTCGCGCTCGGCCATGCCGGACTGCTCGACGCGCGCCATGTCACGACGCACTGGCAGCACGCGGCACAACTCGCCGCGCAGTTTCCGCGAGCACATGTCGATTTCGACCGGATCTATCTGCGCGACGGCAACCTGGTCACATCCGCGGGCGTGACGGCAGGCATCGATCTGTCGCTTGCATTAGTCGCGGAGGACCACGGCCCGCACACGGCGCTCGCCGTCGCCAAACGGCTGGTGGTGTTCGCCCAGCGACAAGGTGGCCAATCGCAGTTCAGCCCCTATCTGACCGCCCCCGCCGATGAGACTTCGCCGGTCGCCAAGGTGCAGGCGCATGTGATGGAGCGGATTCGCGAGCGCTTCACGGTCCAACAACTGGCGGATGTGGCGGGAATGAGCGCACGCAATTTCGCACGCGTATTCGTGCAGGAAACCCAGGTGACGCCGCACGAATTTGTCGAGCGTGCCCGCGTGGATGCGGCGCGCAAACAGCTCGAAAGCAGCGGCGCGGCGCTCAAGACGATCGCCTACGATTGCGGCTTCGGCACCGCGGATCGGATGCGCATTGTCTTCATGAAGCGGATCGGCGTTACGCCGATGCAGTATCGCGAGCGCTTTCGCTCCACCTGATCTGGCCGAGAAGGTGAGAAGGGGATAAGAAGGGAACAGCGTTGCAGCGGCGGGATCGCCCGAACGCAACCTGACAATCAGCCTCGCTGCAAGCACCAAACGTTGCGTGCGAAAATAACGCTCTTCTCAAGCCAACGATCACAAGGAACGACATGTCCACCTCCTCTCCCATCCGCGCGATCGTTACCGGCCACACGCGCGGCCTCGGTGCAGCCCTTGCTGAACAACTGCTGGCGCGCGGCGTCGCGGTGCTGGGGTTGTCCCGCTCGCGTCATGCCACGCTCAAAGCGCGTTTCCCGGCACTGCTCGAAGAAATCGAACTCGAACTCGCCGATCCCACCCGCGTCGCGCAGTGGGTCGCAACCGAGGCGCTGCGCAACTTCGTCAGCGGTGCGCAAAGCGTACTGCTGATCAACAACGCAGGCATGGTCCAGCCGATCGGCCCGATCGAAGGCCAGAACGCCGCGGACATCGCGACCGCCGTGAGTCTGAACGTCGCCACGCCGCTCATGCTGGCAAGCGCGCTAGCCGCCGCCAGCACCGACGCGACCGATCGGCGCATTGTGCATATCTCGAGCGGCGCGGCGCGCAACGCGTATCCGGGTTGGAGCATCTACTGCGCAACCAAGGCCGCCCTCGATCATCACGCACGCGCCGTCACGCTCGACGCGAATCGTGCGCTGCGTATCTGCAGCCTGGCACCGGGCGTCATCGATACGAATATGCAGGCGGAGATTCGCGGCAGCGGCACCGAACAGTTTCCGATGCGCGAAAAATTCGAAGACCTCAAGCGCAATGGGCAGCTTTCGACGCCTGAACAATGCGCGACCCAGCTGCTCGACTATGCGTTCAGCGACGCATTCGGGCAAACGCCGGTGGCCGACATTCGCGAGGTGGCGAAGCAGGGCTGAACTGCGGTTTTCCTGCTCCCGTAAACCCTCACCTTTCGACGGATAAGCCGTCCTATCGTAACGCGTAGCAACGCATCGCATGCCGGCGAGATCATTGCATCTCGCCCGGCTCTTCTCCCGAAATCCAAACAACGCCCAGCACTTCAGCAGCACAATTCGAATGCATTTTTGTATTAATTAGTATCGCTAATTCAGAGATAAAACGAAACCGCCCTTATATGTGGGACACCCCTGCATAATTTGACGTAGCGCCATGCCGCTCATAAAGTTAACCGGCAACAATGCTTCTTTCTGGCTACACCGCCTGTTCAGAAAGCTGGAGTACGCGGGCCGTCCGCCAATTCCGCGAATGCATTACCGAGGAGACGATCATGAGCACCCCACCCAAGAAGGCGCTGCGCAGCCAGGCCTGGTTCGGCAAGGCCGACAAAGACGGTTTCATTCATCGGTCGTGGATGAAAAATCAGGGTTTGCCGCATCATCTGTTCGACGGCCGCCCCGTGATCGGCATCTGCAATACATGGTCGGAATTGACGCCCTGCAATGCGCACTTTCGCGAACTCGCCGAATACGTCAAGAAAGGTGTCTACGAAGCGGGCGGATTCCCGCTGGAATTTCCGGTCATGTCGTTGGGCGAATCGAATTTGCGCCCCACCGCCATGCTGTTTCGCAACCTCGCGTCAATGGACGTCGAGGAGTCGATTCGCGGCAATCCGATCGACGGCGTGATCCTGCTCTGCGGTTGTGACAAGACCACGCCCGCGCTGCTGATGGGCGCGGCCTCGTGCGATCTCCCCGCGCTGGCCGTCTCGGGCGGCCCGATGCTGAACGGCCGTTACCGTGGCGAAACCATTGGCTCGGGCACGGGCGTCTGGCAGATGTCGGAACAGGTGCGCGCTGGCACGCTCGACATGGCGCAGTTCATCGAGGCGGAAAGCTGCATGAACCGTTCGCGCGGCCACTGCATGACCATGGGCACGGCTTCGACCATGGCCTCCATGGTCGAAGCGCTGGGCATGGGCTTGCCGCACAACGCCGCGATTCCCGCCGTCGACGCGCGCCGCCAGGTGCTGGCGCATATGGCTGGGCGCCGCATCGTCGAAATGGTTCGTGAGGATCTGACCATGAGCAAGATCCTCACGCGTGAGGCGTTCGAAAATGCGATCCGCGTCAATGCGGCGATCGGCGGGTCGACCAACGCCGTGGTGCACCTGCTCGCAATTGCCGGGCGTATCGGCGTCGATCTGAAGCTGGAAGACTGGGAACGCGGCTCCGACGTTCCCTGCCTCGTGAACTTGCAGCCGTCCGGCGAGTTCCTGATGGAGGACTTCTATTACGCCGGTGGCTTGCCGGCAGTGCTGCGCGAACTCGGTGAAGCGCAACTGCTGCATCGCGATGCATTGACGGTCAATGGCCGCAGCATCTGGGAGAACGTCAGCCATGCCGAATGCTTCGACCGCAAAGTCATCTTTCCGGCGGCCGCGCCGTTCAAACCCAAGGCGGGGATCGCTGTACTAAAAGGCAATCTCGCCGTGGACGGCGCAGTCATTAAACCTTCGGCTGCTACGCCTGCACTGCTGCAGCATCGCGGCCGCGCCGTGGTGTTCGAGAACGTCGAAGACCTGCATGCGCGAATCAACGACGAAAATCTCGATATCGACGCCAGTTGCGTGATGGTGCTCAAAGGTGCGGGACCGAAGGGCTATCCGGGCTTCGCCGAGGTCGGGAACATGCCGCTGCCCACCAAGGTTCTGAAGCAGGGCATTACCGACATGGTGCGCATTTCCGACGGTCGCATGAGCGGCACGGCATACGGCGCGGTCGTGCTGCATGTGGCGCCTGAAGCGGCGGCGGGCGGCACGCTGGCGCTGGTTCGCGACGGCGACATGATCGAGCTAGACGTCGCCGGGCGGCGCCTGCATCTGGATGTCGACGACGCGGAACTGGCGCGCCGTCGCGCGGAATGGCAAGCACCAACGCCGCCCGCGCGCGGCTGGTACAAGTTGTATGTCGATACCGTTCAGCAGGCCAATCTCGGTGCCGATCTGGCGTTTCTCGTCGGTTCGAGCGGCGCGGCGGTTCCGCGCGATTCGCATTGAGCAAACGCAAGGCGCCAGCGCAGCAGCGGCCAGAGTAATGGCCGCCCGCCGCATGAAATCAAGGAGACGGAATGCAGTTGCAACATGAGGCCGTCGACGGCGATCGAGTCATTGAACGCGCCACGCTGAAGCTGATGCCGCTGCTCGGGCTGCTCTATTTGATCGCCTATATCGACCGGCAAAACATCGGTTTCGCCAAGCTGCAGATGGTGGCCGATCTCGGCATGAGCGAAGCGGCCTACGGTCTGGGCGCTTCGCTGTTTTTCATCGGCTATCTGCTGTTCGAGATACCGAGCAACGTCATGCTTGCCAAAGTCGGTGCGCGTCGCTGGTTCGCGCGAATCATGCTGTCGTGGGGCGCGGTCACGGTCGCGCTCGGCTTCACGCATAGCGCGGCGATGCTTTACATCCTGCGTTTTCTGCTCGGCGTTTGCGAAGCGGGCTTTTATCCCGGTGTGCTGTACTACCTGACGCTCTGGTTCCCCGCTCGCATCCGGGCAAGGCTGGTCGGCTATTTCATGATCGGCAGCGCGCTCGCCAATGCGATTGCCGCGCCGATCGGCGGTGTCCTGCTGGATTTCGACGGACTGCTGGGTCTGCGTGGCTGGCAATGGGTGTTCGTCGTCACAGGCATGGCGGCGGTGCTGATGAGTGCCGTGGTCTGGCGGCGCCTGCCCGAGACGCCGCGAAACGCGCCCTTCCTGAGCGAAGCCGAGAAGAACTGGCTGACTGACACGTTGCGAACAGAAGCCGCGCGCGTCGCACCGTCAGCTCATGGCAATCCGTTCGCGGTGCTGCTCGACGGCCGCGTCTTGCTCATGTCGTTCTATTTCCTGTTCTTCCCGCTGTCGGCGTATGGTCTCAGCTACTGGCTGCCTACGGTCGTCAAAGGATTCGGCGTCAGCAACACCGTCAACGGGCTGCTGAATGTCATTCCCTGGCTGATGGTCGGCGTTGCACTGTGGTGGGTGCCACGCCATTCAGTCGCGCGAAATGAGCAAACCTGGCACATCGTCGTGCCCGCGCTGTTAGGTGCGTTTTTCCTGTTGCTCAGCGTCTTCGTGCCTGGCCACGCGCTGCAGTTCGTTTGCCTGTGCTTAGCGGCAGCCGGCATGTTTGCCGGGCAGCCCGTGTTGTGGTCCCTGCCCAGCCGGTTTCTGACCGGCGCACGCGCCGCCTCGGGGCTCGCCGCGATCAACTCGATCGGCAACCTGGGCGGGTTCATCGCTCAGAACGTCGTGCCGATGATCAAAGACCGCACCGGCAGCGTGATTGCGCCAATGCTGTTTCTGTCGGCCTGCCTCGCGTTCGGCGCACTGATGACTTTCGTGATGCAGGCGGTCATCCGCCGGTCGGAACGTCGAGCGCAAGGTGCCGGGGCGGTCTCGGTCGACGACACCGGGCGGCGGCGCCTCAACCGTGTCAAGTAACGCCACCGCGCTCACTATTTCATCGTTGTGGAACCCGAAGCCATGAACCAGGCTACCCCCAATACCAGCAACATCGCTGGTATCTACCCGATCCTTTACGCCTTCTTCGATCGCGACAATCATCTGGACCGCGCGGGCATGCGTCGGCAAATAGAAGCCGCCGTGCGGGCACGGGCTCCCGGGGTCGCGGTGCTAGGGCTCGCCACCGAGGTCAACAAGCTCTCGCAAACCGAACGCGAACAGATCATCCGCTGGGCCATCGAGGATAGCGGGGGCGCGCTGCCACTGGTGGTGACGGTGAGCGGCAGTTCAGTCGAGTCGCAGCGCGATCTGGCTCACTATGCGCTCGCGCAAGGCGCCAGTTCGCTGATCCTGCAACCGCCCGCGCTGGCGGCCGGTGCAATGCCGCAACCGGAGGCATTCTATTTCGACTTCTTCGCCGCCGTCATGGAGGGACTCGATGCAAGGGTCGGCATCCAGAACGCACCGGAATATCTGGGCGTCGGCTTGTCCGCGGAAAGTCTCGAACGTCTTGCCGCCCAGTGTCCGAATTTTCGTTTGCTCAAGGGGGAAGGGCCGTCGATCGTGCTTGCGGAGACGGTAGCGCGGGTCGGACATCTGATGCCGGTGCTCAATGGGCGCGGCGGAATGGAGTTGCTCGATAACTTGCGTGCCGGCTGCGCCGGCATGATCGTCGCGCCCGACTGTTTCGACTGGCAGCAACGGATCTATCGGGCATTCGTCGGCGGCGACGTTGAGCAAGCCGAAGTGCTGTACCGGCAGGTGCTGCCGGCTATTGTCTTCGTCATGCAGTCGCTCGATACCTTGATCTGTTACGGCAAACGAATTGCTGCATGGCGAATGGGTTTTGACGTCCAGCACGATCGCGACACAAAATTGCTGCCCAGTCGTTTCGGTCTCGAAGCAGCGCGGCGCTTCGCCGAAATGCTCGGACCGCTGCCTTGATTCGCTTGCTCACACGCCGGGCGCAACCAGCGCGCCACGCTCGGCCGCCCCAATCTCGCCGTGCGGCACGAACACATAGCCGCGTCCCCACACGGTCTGCACGTAGCGCGGCTCGGAAGGATCGATCTCGATCAGCCGCCGCAACCGCCAGATCGAAACATCAAGGCTGCGCCCTTGATGCAATACGCTACTGCCGCGTAATTTCTCGTTGAGTTGCACACGCGTGAGCACGGTCATCGCGTGATTGACGAAGATTTTCAGCAACGCGAATTCCGAACTGCGCAACACAAAATGTTCGTTGTCGCGGCGCAGTTCACGCGCGGAGAAGTTCAGCTCGCAACGCCCGAAGCGATAGGGTGGCCGTGTTTCCGGCGCGCCTGGCGCGAGCGCGCCGCGCCGACGCAGCAACACGCGAATGCGGGCGAGCAGTTCGGCAGGGTCGGCGGGCTTGCTCATGAAATCGTCGGCACCGAGCTCGAGACCAATCACACGATCAATGGCCTTGCTGCTCTCCGACAGCAAAATCACCGGCGTGTCGTTGCCGCTCATGCGCAAGTCGCGCAACACGGCAAGACCGTCGCCGTGCGGCGCCGAGATGTCGAGCACCAGCAACGCCGGCCGCTCCATCTCGACCACGTGCTTTAGCCCCGCGCAATGCGGACGAGCGGACACTCCGCAGCCCTGTCCGCGTAAAGATTCGCCCACCACGGCCGTTAAGCCGCCGTCGGCGCCAACAAAAAGAATGTGCTGACTCATCCAACTGATTCCAGGAGACGATCGGTTTTCAGAGACAGGCGATGGCTTGCGGGAATAGCAAATCCGCTGACCGCTTGTCGTCCGCGTCGCCATCTTCCCTGTAGGCACGTCATGTCAAAACGCGGAACAGCCCCCAAGGTTGGCAATTTCTTCCCAACTCTTTCAATGCGGAACGTGGTATGGGGCACTCAAAACGCTGCTGCAGAATGCGTGCGCCGGCTCCCGAAAAGTCTCACCTTTGGCACGAAGCGGTGGGGGTTCGGCGCGAAGCACACCTCCGGTTACTCCCGAAAACGCTCACCTTTCGAGCTTGGGGGCAGGCCGCAAACGTATGCTGGGCGGGGCGCCGATACCAGCAAACGGGTCACTCCCGCAAACCCTCACCTTTGGAACGGCTCGGGTATTCTGCATACCCAGGTAAGCGATGGCGTGCCGGCCGGCATTGCGCGCGGCGATCGGCGAGGTGCTTTCGGAGCCTGCCGGAATCGGCACAGGGACGATGATGCCGTTGAACGGCACCATCCTTCGGACAATATCAGCCAGTCGAGCGTGAACCGATTTTTCCGCTCACCGCTTTGAGTCCAAAGCTCGCGACCAGCGAGAGCGCCGCGCACGCCGCCATGAAATACGCTGGCGCGGCAACATTCCCCGTCGACGAAATCAGCCACGTGGCGATCAACGGCGCGGTGCCGCTGAACACGGTAAAGCTGACATTGAAGGTCAGCGCCACGCCGCTGAAACGCACGCGCGTGGGAAACATGTCGGCGATGATGCAGGCGAACGTGCCGTTAGCCAGGCATGCGGCCACACCGGCTAACGCGAGCAGCAGCACGATGTCGGTCGTATGGCGGCTTGCTGCCAGATAGAACGGATAGCTCAACACCGCAAGCAGCAGCGAGCCGAAGCGCAGCACGAAACGCCTCGGCAGTTTGTCGCCAAGCCAGCCGGACAGCAGAATACCCGTCGACACCACCGCGAGACCAACGTTCTGGCCAATCGCCACGCGGCGCGGATCGTAATGCAACACGCGGTCGAGGTAGGCCGGCATGTGCGCGAACAGCAAGCCATTGAATGCGGCGACCACCGCAGTCGTGCCGATGCCGAGCAGCACGGGCCGCCAGTGCTCGCGCAGCAGTTCTGCCAGCGGATGCTTCGCGGCAAGATGCTTCATCTCGGCGAACGCAGGCGTTTCTTCGAGCTTGCGGCGCAGCCAGAAACTCAACAGGCCGATTGCACCGCCGAACAGAAATGCGATGCGCCAGCCGTACGCCGCGACGTCATCGCCGCTCAGAAAGCTGTGCACCGAGAGATTGACGGCTGCCGCCAGCAGCACGCCGGAGTTCACGCAGAAAAACACAATACCGCAAACGAGTCCCGCGCGCCGCGGCACCGATTCGACCACGTAGGTGATCGAGCCGGGTAACTCGCCACCGAGGCAGAAACCCTGCATGAGACGCAACAGGATCATCAGCAGCGTGGCGCTGATGCCCCATGTCGCGTAGGTCGGCACGATGCCCATGCCGAGCGTGCACATCGAAACGACGATCACTGAGACGATAAACACGCGGCGGCGTCCGTACCTGTCGCCAAAATAGCTGAGCACGATACCGCCGATCGGCCGCGAGAGATAACCGACTGCGAACACCGCGAACGAGAGCATCAAGCCGACAATCGGATCGTGCATCGGAAAGAACGCACGGCCGATGAACTGCGCGAAGATGCCATAGACGACGAAATCGTAGAACTCGAGCGCGCCGCCAAGACTCGCGAGTATGATCATGCGCCATTGCGAGCGGGTAAGCCGCGCCGGAGTTTCTTGCGAAAGACTGGCGGATTCAAGACTGGACATGGTGGTCTCCTGCTTAATCCTCGTTGTTGGTTTCCGGCTCATATGTCATGCGCTGATCGAGTAGAACCCGGACGATCTGCGAGATGTCTTCATCGCCGAGTCCCCGATCCACTGCTTCCTGCAAAAGCTTGCGTACCTCGCCGACCGCGCGCAACGGCGCGTTAGCCTCGCGCGCCAATTCCGCCACCGCGTCGAGATCCTTCAGCATCGTCCGGATCGTGCCCGATGGACTCGACGGCGGCGTCAGCATTCGCGGCATCAAGGTTTGCAGCAGCACCGAATCGGCCCAGCCGCCTCGCAAGGCGCCCGGCATTGCAGCGGCGTCGATGCCGGCGCGTTGAGCGAGAACGCAGGCTTCCGCAATACCCGCGATGGTCGTCACGACAATCGCCTGATTGGCGAGCTTGGTCGCCTGTCCCGCACCCGTGGCCCCCATGCGCGTAACACGCGAGGCATAAGCGCGCAGCAACGGTTCGACCGCGGCAATATCGCTCACGCCGCCGCCGCACATGATCGCCAGCGTGCCTGTCACCGCGCCTGCCGTGCCGCCGGACACGGGCGCGTCGATCCACGCGCCACCGGTCAGTTCGTGCCAACGCTGGGCGAGGCGCCGGGTCTCGGTGGGCGCGATGGTCGAATGGTCGACCACAAACCTCGGCGCGGTCGATGCATGCACGAGCCCCTGTGCGCCGAACACGACGTCTTCAACCGCGGGGCCATCGCCGAGACACAGCATCACGACGTCGCTTGCTTCGGCTAGTTGCCGGGGCGAGTCGCTGACGACACAGCCCTCTGCCGCCAGCGCCGCCAGTTTCGCCGGCGATCGATTCCACACCCGCAGCGCATGCCCGGCCGCGAGCAGGCGCCAGGCCATGGGCTCGCCCATCTTGCCGATGCCGCAAAAACCGACGCGCGGAGCATCCGGCGCGACGGCGGCGTTCATGCTTCATCCTCGCCGATAGACGCTTCATAAGGCCACTCCACCGCACCCGAGTGCGTCACCGCGCCAAGATTCGCCGGCCGCACCAGCGCTTCGTATTTCTCCAGTACGCCGCCGAGCCGACCCCGTGTGAACGGCACAACCTCGCTGTTGCGCCGCGCGAGTTCCGCGTCGCTCAATTCAACATCGAGCGTGCCTTTGTGCGCGTCGATATGGATCCGGTCGCCGTCCCTAAGCAATCGAATCGGGCCTCCCGCTGCCGCTTCCGGTCCGACGTAGCCAATGCACATACCGCGCGTCGCGCCGGAGAAACGTCCGTCGGTCAGCAGCGCGACTTTTTCGCCCATGCCCTGGCCGTAGATCGCCGCGGTCACGCTGAGCATCTCGCGCATACCGGGGCCGCCCTTCGGCCCTTCGTTGCGGATCACGAGCACGTCCCCTTCCTGATAGGTGCGCTTCGACACGACCGACATGCACGCCTCTTCGGTTTCGAACACCCGCGCAGTGCCGCTGAAGACCAACGATTTCAGGCCGGCGGTTTTCAGACACGCACCGTCTGGTGCGAGATTGCCGCGCAACACCACCAGTCCGGCGTTCTCGCTCAGCGGCTCGTTATACGGACGGACGACACGGCCATCCGGGCCCGCGAACGACTTCAACGCGGTTTCGAGCGTTTCGCCGGTTTGCGTCAACGTATCGCCGTGCAGGAAACCGCCCGCGAGCAGCGCATTCAGCACCGCCGGCACGCCGCCGACGTGATACAGGTCCAGCGCGAGATACTTGCCGCCCGGTTGCAGATCGCCGATCAGCGGCGTGCGAGCGAGTACCTCGGACACGTCGTCCAACGTAAAGCGGATGCCAGCCTCGTGCGCGATCGCCGGGATGTGCAGCGCCGCGTTGGTCGACCCGCCGGTGGCGGCGACGGCGGCGCACGCATTTTCCAGGCTCTTGCGCGTGACCAGATCGCGCGGCAGCGGACCACCGTTTTTCAGCGTATTCATGACGGTCTCGCCCGCACGGCGCGCAATCGCAATGCGCTCGCTGTAGACCGCGGGCACCATCGCCGAACCGAGCGGCGCGAGACCGAGCGTTTCGGCGACCATCGCCATCGTGTTCGCGGTGAACTGGCCGGGGCACGATCCCGCGCCCGGCGTGCAACGCTTCTCGATGCCGCGCAAGGTTTCGAGCGACATGTCCCCGCGTTGCGCCGCGCCGACCGCCTCGATCGCGGTCAGAATCGTCGCCTGCGTGCCGTCCGGTGCGATGCCCGGCAGCATCGCGCCGCCGAACAGAAACACGCCCGGCACGTTCACGCGCACCATGCCCATCAGAATGCCGGGCAATGTCTTGTCGCAACCGGCCACGCCGACGAACGCGTCATAGCAATGCGCGCGCACGAACACTTCGACGCTATCCGCGATGATCTCGCGCGAGACAAGACTAAACCGCATGCCCGAATGATTCATCGAGGTGCCGTCCGACACCGAAATCGCCGAGCCACGAATCGGCACACCGCCGCCCGCCGCGACACCGAGGCGCACGTTGTCGGATACCGCCGCGAGCGACATCGAGCATGGCGTGTTTTCGCCGAACGTATCGACAATCGCAACGAAGGGCTTTTCGATCGCGGCGTCGTCCATGCCGGTCGCTCGCAGGAAGGCGCGATGCGGTGTGCGCGTGATGCCTTCGGTGACGGTGCGCGAGCGGTGCTTGTGGAGGTTGCTCATGGTTTTTCCTGTCCGTATCCGTGTTCGTGGGCCGTACGTTCAGCCGTTCAGCAGCATGCCGTTCTCGGCCGCGATCACCTGGCCGGTCATCGAAGGCGCATGCGCGACGATGAACCAGGCCAGATCGGCGATCTCGCCGGGCTGCGACACGCGCTTGAGCGGCGCGACATTCGTCATGCTGTCGACGATCTTCGCGTACGCCTCCTCGCCTAGCACGCGACGCGGCAAACCGTCGTCCACCATGCCGGGCGCCAGCGCATTCACGCGGATGCGCGGCGCGAGATTGCGCGCAAGCGAGAGCGTCAGCGTATTGACCGCCCCCTTCGAGGCGGCATAGGCGATGGACGATCCCGTCCCGTTCAGCGCGGCCAGCGACGAGATATTGATCACCGACGTGCTATGCGCAGCGGTCGACGAATCGCGCAGCACGGGCACCGCGGCGCGCGTCATCTGAAACATGCCGATCAGGTTCACGCGATATACGCGCTCGAATTCCATGTCGTCGACGGCAGCCAGATCGCCGTGCGCAATGAAGCGCGTCGTGCCGGCGCAGTTGATCAGCGCGTCGATTCGGCGCCACTTCGAGACCACGGTATCGACCGCTTTCACGCAGGCCGCGTCGGAACCGACGTCGACGTCGAACACCAGCGTCTCGGCGCCAAGCTGTTTGCATTGCGCTTCGACGGCCAGCGCCGCTTCGCGCGTACTGTCGTCGAAATTACCAATCGCCACCGCCCAGCCGGCGCCCGCAAAGCGCAACGCGGTGGCCGCGCCAATCCCGGTAGCCGCGCCGGTGACCATACAAACCTGCTGCGTCATCCTTCTCTCTCCTCATGCTGTTTTACGCGCGGCCGGCATCGCCAGCGCGATCAGGGCGGCCAGCACCAGCGCGCAGGCGAGCACGATCATGCCGGGTAGCAGAGTGCCGGTCGCATCCTTCAGAAAGCCGATTACGTAGGGGCTCACGAAGCCCGCCAGATTGCCGGTGCAATTGATCACGGCAATGGCTGCCGCCGCGCCCACGCCGCCCATCAGCGCAGTCGGAATGCCCCAGAACACCGGTGCGATCGAATTGATGCCGATCGCCGCGACCACCAGCGCCGCCATCGAAAGCCACACGTGCTGGCCGAGCAGCACCGACGCCAGCATGCCGGCGGCACCCAGCACCGCGCACACCGCCACATGCTTGCGACGCTCGTCGTGCTTGTCCGCGTGACGCGCGATCAGGATCATCGCGACCGCGCTGATCAGCGACGGCACCGCCGACAGCAAACCGATATTTGCCACGCTCACCACGCCGCTCGCGCGGATCATCGTCGGCAGCCAGAAGACGAGCCCGTAATTGCCCATCGCGATGCAGAAGTACAGCAGGCCGAGCAGCCAGACCTTCGGGTTGGCAAATGCGCCGCGTACCGTTTGATGCGCACGGGTCTGCGCATCGGCTTCAAGATCGCGCGCGAGCAACGCCTTTTCCTCTTTGTTCAACCAGCTCACCGACTCGATGCGATCGTGCAGAACAAAGAACGCGACGATGCCCACCATCAGCGAAGCGAGTCCTTCGATCAGAAACAGCCACTTCCAACCAGCGAGCCCGTGCGCCCCGGCGAGTTGCTGCATGATCCAGCCCGACACCGGACCGCCGATCGCACCCGATACGGGAATCGCCGCCATGAATAGCGCGATGATCTGCGAGCGCCGGTTCGACGGAAACCACGTCGACAGATACAGCACGATGCCAGGAAAGAAGCCCGCTTCGGCAACGCCGAGCAGAAAGCGCAAGATGTAAAACGAGGTCGCGCCACTCGCGAACATCGTCAGACACGAGACGACCGACCACGTGACCATGATCCGCGCGATCCAGATACGGGCGCCGACGCGATGCAGGATGAGGTTGCTCGGCACCTCGAAGATGAAATAGCCCAGAAAGAAGATGCCGGCACCCGCGCCGTACACGGTCTCGCTCAACGAGAGATCGGTGAGCATCTGCAACTTGGCGAAGCTCACGTTCACGCGATCGATATAGGCGACGATGAACGCGAGAAACAGAAACGGCACGATGCGCCAGGCGAGCTTGCGGTACAACGCTACGCGTTCGGCGGATTCTGCGGGTTCCGCAGGCTTATCAGGCATAGCGGGCCGCTCGGCGCCGCCATATAGAGGGGTGCTCATGCTTGTCTCCTTCCGCGCGCTTGGATGCGCGCTGTGGTCGCGGCGATACGGCGTAGAGCGCGGCTCCGGTTATACCCTGAGTTATGCGGTCGGCACGCAACTGCTATGCTCGAGCCACCGGTTTCGCGCTCTACCGTCCAGCCGATGCTGAAGATTAGCCGGGTTGGGCGTCGCACCGCAAATCACTGTTTCGGTGCAAGTCATTACCATTCAGTTATGTTCATCGGGTCCCACACGAATGGCCAGCACCGAAAACGACGCAATCGATCGCTTCTTCCGCAACGGCCTGAAGCTGCCGCACCTGCGTATCCTGGTGAGCCTCGCGGAGCTCGGCCAGGTGACGCGGGTCGCGGCCGCTTTCCACGTCACGCAACCCGCCATTTCGAAGCAGATCGGCGAAATCGAAGAAGCGCTTGGCGTACCCGTCGCCCGGCGAGTCGGCAACGCGGTCGAGTTGACCAGCATCGGCAAGGTGATGGCCGCACGCGGCCAGGAAATCCTGCGGCACATCGAACTGGCGCGCCGCGACGTAAGCGCGCTGACCACCGGCACGGCCGGCCACGTCCGCTTCGGCGCGGTCGTGACGATTCCGCAGCCGCTGATCGCACATGCGGTCGAACTCTTCATGCGGCGTGCGCCGACAGCCACGCTGTCGTTCGTGGAAGCCACGCTCGACAAGCTGATCAAGATGCTCGACGAAGGCGAACTCGATCTCGCCTTGGGCCGCAACCGGGTCGCCGACAACCAGGACTTGCTGCGCCAGCAGACCTTGCATCGCGAGCCATTCGTGTTTGTCGTCGGCACGAGCCACCCGCTCGGCAAGGTAGACCTGCCGGTGAACTGGAACGATCTGCGCGCGGCGCGCTGGATCACGCCGCTGCGGGGTTCTCCCGCATTTGCGACGCTGGCCGAAACACTCGCCGGACAAGGTATTCCGCTCGATCGCGGCGCGGTCGAATCCAGTTCGTTGCCATTGAATCTGTCGCTGCTGATCCGCGGGGAGTTCGTGTCGATTCTGCCGCTGTCGATCGCCCGGCATCACGTGAGCCGCGGACGCATGCGCGTATTGCCGCTCGCGCCGCTCGAACCGTTAGGTGAAGTCGTACTGGTGTGGCGCGCGGATACTTCCGCGCCGGCAGCGGATCTGTTCAGCGAATGCTTGCGGGAATCGTCGTCGGAATTGCTGGATGGTGAGGCGGAATGATGCGCGTGGACTCACGTATCGCCGATTGGCTGTCGGCTCCCGAATAGTCTCACCTTTGGGCCATTTGAAGGCAAAAGGAAAGCCGGCTGCCATCAAGGCGGCCGGCTCATTCATAGGCAATCAGAATTTGTGGCGAATACCCACCACGGCGACTTCCTGGCTGTTCGTGCCTGAATTCACGCCGTAACTGCCAATCGACGCCTGCGCGCTCACCACGTTGCCTGCGGCGTTCAGCGTATTGCCGCTCGCCTTCTGGTACCCCGCCACCGCATACAGATCGGTGCGTTTGGACAGCGCGTAGTCCGCACCGAGGTTGACCTGGTTGTAGTGCGCCGAACTCGGGCCCGTCAACGACGTGTAGTTGTAGCCCACGCCCGTGCGCAAGGCCGGCGTGATCTGATAGTTGAAGAACACCGAGCCGTTGTTGAATTTGGCGGTGTTGTGGAACGCGGAGAACGCGTCGTTCGCATACTGCGTGTTCGAGTAGGCCGCACCGAACGTTGCCGCGCCGATCACATACTGCCCGCCCACACGCACGATCTGAATCGACTTCGCGCTTGCAAAGCCCGCGTTGATGACCGTGTTGAACAGCGAATCGGAACTACTGCTCCAGGTGCGCACATTCGCCGTCGTGGCGTTGCCGCCGTTCGCGTAGAAGTAACCCGCGCCGAGCGACAACGGGCCATTCGCATAAGCCGCGCCGAAGCTGTAGGTCTGGCCGCTGCCCGTCGCACCCGCCACGCCGCCCACGCCGTACAACGCCTCGACCTGGAAGCCCGCGAACAGCGGACTCACGTATTTGACCGAGTTGCTGATACGCAAACTGTTGTCGTAGTTATCCAGATCGCCCGGCGTGGCGAAGATGCCGCCGAAGTAGTTGTCTTCCGTGAGACCTTGCACCAGGTCCACGACCGGATCGTATTGGCGTCCGAGCGTGATCGTCCCCCACGTGCCGCTCGACAAGCCGACCACCGCCTTGCGGCCGAATTCGCGGCTGCCTTGTCCCAGCGCGCCCGTGCCGACGTTGAAGCCGTTCTCGAGCTGGAATACCGCGGCCAGACCGCCGCCCAGGTCTTCCGTTCCCTTGAGACCCCAGCGGCTGCCGGACAGGTTGCCGCTGCTGAACTTCACGAGCGTCGACTGATTCTGGCCGCTCGCGTTTTGTGCGTTGTGTACGTAAGCGATACCGGCGTCGACGATACCGTACAGCGTCACGCTGCTTTGCGCCTGAGCGCTTGCCGCAAGCAAAAGACCGGCGGGTAATGCGAGGAGAGAAAGACGTTTCATTTTCAGGTTCCCGTGTCAATGTTGTATTTGTTTAAATCTGGCGACACGATACGAGACGCGTCTGTCCCGGCAAACCAAGTAATTCTTCGATGAATATGAACGTGCCGGTAGCGTGGCCGCTGCCAAGGTCACGCATTGGCGCGATGTCACGCCGGGACAGCGGACGATTCGGAGAGTGCGTATTTCGAGGTCGCGAGGACCGCGGCGGGAACGGGGACATGGGCGCGCCGCAACAACGCGCCGCTGCGGAACATCAGCAGGTCGCCAGGTTCGCAGGCCGTCCATACTTCGTCGGTGAGCGGCGTGGTGGCAATCACCGCGGTGCGATCGGCCGGCGTGCCACGCTCGGCGAAATCCACCGAGAGGTCGCCGTCGACGAGACGCGCGCTGGAAAACGGCCAGTGACGTATCACGTACGAAAGGCGCGTCGAGCAATACGCGAATTGTGCCGAGCCGTTCGACAGCACGAAGTTGAAAATGCCATACGGGTTCAGCGTGCGGGTGGCCTGCTCGATCAGGTCGAATAGGGCATCGACGTCGTCGACGTCCGCGTGCATCTCCGCTTGAACGGCGAAATGCGCGTAGAGGCGATTCATGATGAAGCAGAAGGCCGCTTCGCTATCGGTCGTGCCGACCGGCGCATAGGGCCCGTGTTCCGGCTCGTTCGCATCGCCGAGCGGTTGAAGGTCGCCGTTATGCGCGAACACCCATTGCTGGCCGCGTAACTCGCGCATGAACGGATGGCAGTTCTCCACCCGTGCGCCACCTTGCGTCGCCTTGCGAATATGCGCGACGACATTGCGCGACTTGATCGGATAACTCTTCAGAAACTCGGCCACCGGCGAGCGGTACGCCGGCTTTTCATCGACGAACACGCGGCACGCGCGGTCTTCGTAGAACGCCACGCCCCAGCCGTCGACATGATGGTCGGTGAGCCCGCCGCGAGCAGCAAAACCCGTCAGCGAGAAACTGACGTCTGTAGGTTCCGCGCAGCTAAGGGCGAGCAATTGGCACATGCTCGCAGACTAGCGTGTTTCAGGCGCCGCCGTTATAGCGAATCATGCTTTGCAAATCACCCGCGCGCGGGCTCCCGAAAACTCTCACCTTTAGCCGGATCGGGATGCTTGCAGCGCCTTAGCCTGCCAGCTTGCGGAACGTTTCCAGCACCGCGTCGCCCTTGAACGGCTTGACGATCCAGCCCTTCACGCCCGCCGCCTTGCCACGCTCCTTCATGGCCGGGCTGCTTTCGGTCGTCAGCATGATGACGTTGACGGTCGTGTTCGCGAGCTCGCCGCGAATCTTCTCGACCATCGTCAGGCCGTCCATGTTCGGCATGTTGACGTCGCTGATCACCAGCTTGATGCCGGGGCTGGCCTTCAGCTTGGCGAGGCCGTCCTTGCCGTCCACCGCCGTGTCGACGTCCAGACCGTTTTTCTTCAGAAAGCCGGCCACTTCGTCGCGCACCGTGCTCGAATCATCCACCACCAGAATTTTCGACATGTTTTTTCCTATGACAACAATCAGAACAGATCCAGTTCGCCCGCTTCGACCATCGCGCCGACGTCCTCGGTGACTTCCCTGAAGTCCTCCGGCGACCAGCTCAGGCTGAACACAAAACGTTGATGCAGCTTGACCGAGCGGCCCGAGCGCGGGTCCGTCAGCGAGTACATGAAACACAGTTGCGGATTGCCGGTGCCGAACGAGATGTACTTGTGCTTGTGATTCACCAGCAACGGCACCTGCACCTGACTGCGCAGCCAGGCATCCGCGTCGCCGATATAGCGGTTCTTAAACGAACCCCAGATCAGATTCGTCACTTCACCGAGCACGCCATTCAGATCGCGGAAGTTGGCTTCGCCGTCTTCCGCGCTCTCGCTTGTCCGGTAGCGATCGAGCAGTTCGAGAATCGGCGTCTCTTCCGCCTGCATCATCATGTAACCGCGGCACCACGCGCTCTCGAGCGGAATCAGGCTGAACACCTCGCCGAAGATGATCCGGTCGCGCACGATATAAGGCGTGTCGCACGTGATGCTCAGGTCCTTGAACACGTCGCCGAGAATCGCCTGCGTCATGTCGGCGATGCCGCGCACGAGCGCGTTCGGATAGTCCAGGCTGAAAATGTATTCGTCGATCACCTTGCGCAAGGGCGCCATATCGTGGGCGACGTAGGTCGCGCAGACAACGCGGCGCAAGCCCTCCGGCAGCCCTTCGAGACTGGGATCGGTATCGCGGCGCATGATGATCGGCAATTCCGGGCGCACCGCGTTGATCCTGATCGCGATCTCGGCGCTCGCTTCGGGCGAGCCGCCGTAGCCTTCGGCGAACAGCACCGCGCCCAGATCGATGTTCGAGCGCAGCACCGACTGCAAGCGATTTTTGCCGACTTTCACGCCGACCAGATTGTGCTCGTCGCAGAAGCGCTTCAACGCCTCTTTATGCACGGGGCAATCGTCCAGCACCAGCACCTTGCTGACCGGTTTGTTCATGTTCATTTCGCGTTCCTGCTCACTGCGGATATCGGCGTCATGGTCAACACTCAGAACTCAAAACAACTCCAGTTCACCGCTGGATTCCTCGATCGCACTTGTGTCGGCCACGAAATCGATCGGCGCATGCGCGCACACGCAGACTGTCGCGGCAAGCTGCACGGAACCGTTCAGCGTGATCGAATACGACGACAGCAAACCCGGCTTCAATTCCGGCAGATGCCCCAGGCAACGCGCGCTCAATACGTAAGGCGTCGACATGCCGAGGTCCGGGAAGTAATGCAGCAGTTCCTGGTTCATCGCGCCGCAGCACAGATTGCAGATCTCCAGAAACACTTCCTGGAACGGGCGCTCGTCAGCCTCATTCAGGTAGTACTCACGAGTGCTGTCGTTCTCGTCGAAGCGAAGGATCAGCAGCAGCCCGAACATGATCGACGAGATGGTCAGCACGACCACCTGGGTGTCCTTCGTTGCGCCCATGCCGGCCTCGGCGAGCGGCGCGATCTCGCACGTATCGCCCGAGTCTCGCGGCAGGCGCGTTTGCGCCGCCTTGCGGAAAATGCGTTCGAAGCTGTCCCTCGCGTTGCCCGTAATCACGTCGACACCTGGTGCAGCTTCGAGCGAAACTGGTTGGCGAGCGATTCGACGCTGGAAAGCGACGCCGCGATCATCTTGCCGCCGGCCTGGATGTCCTGGAACGTGGAGGTGGTGGTCAGATCGTTGCGGTGCAGGCTGTCGCGATAGCTTTTCGACAATTCCTCGGACCGCGCGGCCAACGCCCGGACCTCGCTCGCCACCACGGCGAAGCCGCGTCCGGCCGGACCCGCGCGCGCGGCTTCGATCGACGCATTCAGCGACACGATCACCACATGCCGCACGATCGACGACAACTCCTGATTCTTCGCATGCATGTCGTGGTTCTGCGTCATCAGCGAGATCATCTGCTCGTGCCAACGCTCGAATGTCGCGCCGAGGCTCTTCAGACGCGCGGCTTCGTTGGCGATCAGTTGGGCCTGATGTGCCCACTGGTCTTTGTCGTCGGCCGCCGCTTTCAGTGTTGCGCGCAGTTCTTCGACGCTGGCCGATTGCTGTCGCAGTTCCTCGCTCAACTGGGCGGCCAACGCCTCCATTTCCTGCGCGGCCTGCTCGCGTTCGCGGATCGCTGCACCGTGGTCAGCCTGTTCCGCCGAGAGCGCCTTGAGCCGCCCATCGGCTTCGGCCGAGAGCCGCGCCGTCAGCCTCTTACCATGCAACTTGTGCAAGACAAATGCCAACAGCGCGGTCACCGCGCTGCCTGCCATCGCCGCCAATACATACTGTTGAATCACAACCTATCCTTCCGAAGTCCGTCGCGAAACGCGCGTCGATCCGCGTTCGCTCAACGTTCAATCCACCATCGCACCGACCCGCAGTTGGCCGGCGTCGCCACGCGCCTGCTCCCCCAGCGTGTCGACGGCGACGCTATCCGGCAGACAGACGATCGTCTGGAACTGACGGAACGATGCGCCCTTGTGATCGTCGGTGAAGCGCAGTTCGATGCGGCCGTTCTCGCGCTTGAGGAAATCGCGCACAGCGTCCATCCCCACGCCACGGCCCGACACTTCCGTGACCGTTGCCGCGGTCGAGAAACCCGGCCGGAAAATGAATTCCGCGATCGCTTCGTCGCTCAACTGTTCGTCGCTGCCGACCCAGCCGCGCTCCACCGCAATGCCGCGAATCCGCTCGAGCGCGAGGCCCCGGCCGTCGTCGCTGAGCGTGATCTGCAGCGCGCCGCTATCCACACCCACTTCGATATCGATCGTGCCGGCCGGCGTCTTGCCCTGCGCGCTGCGTGCCTCGGCGGTTTCGATACCGTGGTCCATCGAGTTGCGCAGCAGATGCATGAATACGTTGCTCAGCGTGCCGCCCGTCTGGCCGCGCAGACGGTAGCCGTTGTCATCGATGCGCACCGTCGGCGCCGGCTTGCCGAGTTCCTGCGCGAGCGAAGGCAGTGAATCCAGCACGCCGGATAGCGCGTCGCGCACACTTTCGCTGCCGAGCGCGCTCAAGGTCTGGCGCATTGCGTTGCGCATCGACTGCAATTCGTGGAGATCGCCGGCGTTGGTCTTGTCCAGCATGCTCAGGGTCTGCTGAATCTGCTCTTTCTCGACCATCACATAGCGGCCGGCGTGGCCGGCATTGTTCGCGCCGGCTTTGGCCTTGCGGCCGAGGCTCTGCTCGTTGATCCGCGCGTAGCTTTCGATCGCCTCGCGCACGCGAGTCAGCTCCTGCATCAGGAGGTCTTGATCCCATGAGCGATCCGCATCGGGTTGGCGCAGTTCGTGGTAACTCTGCTCGGTTTCGTGAACGACGTTCGTCAGGTGCGCCAGGTTGTAGGTACGCGCGTTGCCCTTGATGGTGTGCATGTTGCGGAACAGTTCGGCGATCGCTGCGTGATCGGCTTCCGAATGCTTGCGGATAATGCGCTCGTTCTCGCTGATGAAGCCAGCGGAGCTTTCGATGAAATGATGGAACTTCTCTTCGCTTACCGCGAGAATCTCGCCGATCATGTCGAGACGGCGGCGCTGTTCGCTGGCTTCCGCGGCGAGCTTGCGCAGTTCGGTGACGTCGCGCACGCACAGCATCAACCGCACGATGATGTCGTTTTCGTCGGTAATCGCCGACCAACTCAGGTCGAGAATCTTCACGCGGCCGTCGGCCATGCGCTTCGAAATTTCGCCCACTAGCAAATGCTGATTGAACGCGAAGTTGATGCAGTCTTCGCCGAGGCACGCGTGCGCCGCCGCATCGATTTGCGAGAGCACGTCCGAGCCGAGATCGGTATCCGAGAACACCAGGTCCATCAGACCACGCCCGGCAATGTCTTTCGTTTCGAAGATGTCTTCCAGGTACGCCGAATACTCCGAGTGGATCACGGCGCCGTCGACCACGGTCAAGATACCTTGCTGCATGTTCTGCAACATCGCCTGAATGTCGGCGGTCTTCTGCTTGAGTTGCGCCGAGCTTTCCTGGATCTTTTCGATCATGCCGTTGAAGGCAACGATCGAATGGCCGATCTCATCCAGCCGGCCCACCGGCACGCGGCGCGTGAAATCCTGGCTCGACGCGATCTCGCTCATCATCGCCTGCATGCGGCTGAGCGGACGGGTGATCTGACGGTAGAGCAGCGTGCCGATGAAGGTCAGCAGAATAATCGCGATACCGGTGACAGCGGCGATCGCCGTCGTCGTGGTGGAAAGCGTGGCGTTCAGCGCGGTGATCGCCTCGTCTTTCTGGCGGTTCTTCTCGACGCGCAACGTTTCGACGATGCCTTCGAGTTCGTCGCGATACTGCGCCACGTTGGCGAACAGATACGCTTGCGCGAGTTCGTTCTTGCCGTCGGCCTTCATTTTCGCCGTCTCGGCAATCGCGGAGAAGTAGTTTTCGAGACTCTCGTTGGCCTGTGAAACGAGACCTTGCTGGGCATGGCTCGCGGCGTCTTTGGCCTGCAGTGCGAGGGCCTGTTGCAACGCGGTCTTTTTCTTCTTCAGTTCGTCTTGAGCCTGGCTGACCATGTTGGCGTCCGGCGCGTAGACGAGGGTCATGGTCGCGAGTTGGACGTCTTTGACTTGCGAGACGAGGTCAGCGGAAGCGAGCGCGCTGGGCACGACGCCTTCGGTCACCTTGCGCACTTCGGCTGCGCTGCCGCGCGTCTGATACACCGCGTAGCCGCCGATCGCGGATAAAGCGACGAACATCAAGATAACCAATAGCGTGATGCGATGACGGATAGTCATGTGAAACCCCCGAGGGTATGGCCTTCGCGTCAGCCCTCGATAGGAGCGGCGCGTTTTTTTGCGAATTTGACTGAAGATTGCAGCGCTGCCGAGTATTGCTCGCACATGTTACTAAGCGATGACTACACGGTTTTTGCGGGCGCTCGGGGGTATAAATATTTTTCTAAAGTTTTTGATTTGAGTGCCGTTAACTGGGGATGCTTTGCGCCCGGCATGTCAGCGGATCGGTGACAGATTTTTCGACGCCTCACGTAGAGTAAGCGGCGACATGATGTCTTTGGAAGCGGAGAGAAAGGCGCGTACCGCTTCAGGCTCATGCCACGCGTAATCCCTCAACGCCCAACCGATTGCCTTACGGATGAAGAAGTCGCTTTCCGCAGCCAACGAACGCGCGTAGCCGAAAAGACGCTCTTCGTCGGTATGCTCGCGCCAGCCGAGCTGGTGAATCATCGCGATGCGCCGGACCCATAGCGACTCGTGCAGGAGCGCCGCATCCATCTCGGCCTGCACACCCGGCGTATGGATTCGCGCCGCTTTCAGAACGTCGCCGACCACACCCGCCAGCGGATCGATCGAATCCCACCAGGCGCTCCGCTGAGCGAGCGCCAGCAAGTGGGCGATGTCGGCCACTGCAAGCATCTTCCATTTGCGCGCCAACAGGTCGGACGCGACATACTGGAATTCGCGTTCCGGCATCGACCATAAGACATTCACGCATGCCAGCAGATGATCGGCATTGTCCACAGGCAAGCGCTTGAATACCGGCAATACCGCTTGTCGCCGCAGCGGTGTCGGCACACCGATAAACTTGAAGTGGTCACGCATATAGGCGCGCATCGCAAGCGCGCGCTCAGCGTCGGCGTGCGGCGCGAGTGCCGCCTTGATTTCCTTGCCAAAAGCGCGGGGCGTCATCGAGGAAAGTGCTCCCTGAATGGAGGTGATTCGAAGGTAGCTGCGTTCGGGGCAGGCCTCCCGAATCTTCTCACCTTTGAGTTCAAAGTGCGCGCACAGGTAGCACTATTCTCACCGCACGCGCTCCCGAATCTTCTCACCTATGGTTTCTGGCTTCCAGCCCGATCGGGTGCTATGTGCTGAATGCTCAACGCTCAATGTTCCAATGCGGGGCAGTAAATGGCCTTAACGAAGACCTCCTGGGAATCCTCACCTTATGACTGGTGCGCGTTCAACACGGAAATTGCTCACCTCCTGGAATCGCTCACCTTTTGCGGGCGATCTCCTGGAACGTCTCACCTTGACGTGCTTTCTTGCTTCCGCGGTGCAGTTCTACTCCTGGGACAGCTCACCTTTGACGGAGTTGGCCACACCTCCTGGAACGTCTCACCTCTCGCCGACGTGAAGGTATGCACGGTGGAACGCCTCACCTTTCGTCGAGGCGCGACGTCTCCTGGAACACCTCACCTTTGTGCAAAGTGACTAAATTTCCTAGCGTTCCTCACCATTCAACACGATGACGCCATCTCCTGGAATTCCTCACCATCCTGGAACCGCTCACCTTTGCGGCTTCACGGAAGACAGCTCCGGTACGCGCGGTGCGAGCGGCGTGCCGCCCCGGAGCTGGCCGGTCTGTTACTGCTGCGCATGCCGCGCTGCGTCCTCGATCACCGCCGCCACCTTCTGGGGCTGCGATTCGTACACTGAGTGGCTGGCACCCGGAATGACCGTGGTATGGCTATGGGCTCGCGCGTAGTACCAGCGTTCGAGGTCGGGATTGATGATCTTGTCGTCGCCGGCGACGATTGCCCAGCTCGGCTTCGTGGTCCAGGCGGCGACCGTCATCGGCGCCGAAAACACCTGGGCCGCAGTCAGGATCTGCGCATGCGATTCGAACTGCGCGGTCTTGAGCGGCAGATCGGCGGCGAAGTCCTGCGGAAATACGGCAGGGTTCAGATACGTATAGCCGTCGCTGGTCTTTTCGATCGCGCCAGGCTGCTTCGAGGTATAGCTCGGCATGCCCTTGCCCAGGTCCGCTTCGTCCTCGCCGACCGCAGGCGCATGCGCCGCCACATATACGAGTCCCGCGACTTTCGCGTCCACGCCCGCCTCGGTGATCACCGAGCCGCCGTAACTGTGGGCGACGAGAATGGTCGGGCCGTCCTGCGTATCGATCACACGGCGGGTGGCGGCGACGTCGTCATTCAGCGAGGTGAGCGGTTCCTGCACGATGCTCACGTGATAGCCGTCTTTCGACAGAATGTCGTACACCGGCCGCCAGCCCGAGCCGTCGACCCAGGCGCCGTGCACCAGCACGATGTTCTTCACCGGGCCGTTGCCGTTAGCAGCGGGAGCGGCGGACGTATCCTGCGCCATCGCGCCGGTCGAAGCAAACAGGCAGGCGCTGAGGGACAGCACGGAAGCGACATGGGGAAGCATTTTCATAGGGACTCCAGTTCGTAATGAGTGGGAATTTCGACGTTGGTCAGCCCTTGCGGCTCGAAACGTTTGGCCGGGCAAGGGCTCCCTGTCATGGGCTCAGCTACGGAAGAACAGATTGCAATAGCTGACCGGGCCGACGCAGGTCGACTCCATGCCGGCGTGGCTGCTGCTGCCGCCACCGGCGGCCGAGGTGCCGCGCATCGGCACGCCGCCGTACGACTGTTGCGCCAGCTGTTTCTGCGCGCTGATCTTCGCTTCGGCTGCCTGAATGTTGGCGGGGTAGTCGATCGCGTCGCCGGCGCCCGGCGTGTAGCCGGCCTGTTCGACACGAACCAGATCGGCGCGCACCTGGGCACGGGTCAGGCCGGTATTCGTCTGGGCGAAGCCGAGAGTCGGGACAGCGAGGATGGCGGCAACAAGAGCGGCGCGGCGAAGAATGGTCGTCATGATTGAAAGATCCTTTGTCAAGAGAGAAAGTTGAGCGGCGTGTGTAGCGCGCTTCCGGTTTCAGTTCACCGGCTGTGTTGTGTTCCGGTGATGCCCATCTTCGTGGCCGGGGCCGCGCGCCGCCACCGGCGTGCGACGGAACGCCGATGGCTGTCGTGAAGCGTCTTCACGACGACGCGAAATGAATCGCGGCACGGATGCGCCCGGTGGCTGGCAGCTGTGGCCGGCCGGCATGAAGACCAGGCAAGAGCGCCGCGTTGCCCAACGCTACGATTTCTCCGGGCCTTCGCATGCGCCGAAGGGGCTTTTCATTTCGCGCCGCAGAGCCTGCATGTCGCGCCGCGTGCCCGCGTTTCGTCGCCTGCCACTTGATGCGGCAGGCGCATGAGGCGCACCATCGCACGAGCAACCTACAATCTTCGCGACCTGTCCCCGGAATCCGTCATGCCACGCTCCGCACTGCCCCTGCCCCCGTCTTTCTGGCGGGCCCTGCAGATTTACATGTTGACGACAGTCGGCTGCGCGCTTCTCTATAGCGTGCTGTACCGCGAGTCGTTCACGCAGGACCTGGTCTATGCGGCGTTCGTCGTGGCGATCACGCAGAGTCTGATCGTCAGCGGGCGCTATTTCATCGCCCAGTTGCTCGCGCAGCGCTCGCCGCAGCGCGAGCCCGGCCACCTGCGCCTCGCGCAGAACTGGCCAGGCTGGCGCTGGATGCTGCCGTGGATGATCGTGAGCGTGGTGATCGGCTACTTTGTCGGCGTTCGAATCGGCGATCTGCTGCTCGGCGTGCGCTATATGCCGATCACGATCGCGCACGACGCCCGTATGGTGACAATGAGTCTCTCGGTCGCGCTGGTGCCGGCCGGATTTCTGACATACGTGTTCTACGCGCGCAACCGCATGGCCGAGATCGAACTGCGCGCGGAAACCGCGCAGCGCACGGCGGCGGAGAGTCAGTTGAAGTTGCTGGAGTCGCAACTCGAACCCCACATGCTCTTCAACACGCTCGCCAATCTGCGCGTGCTGATCGGCCACGATCCACAACGCGCGCAGGGCATGCTCGACCATCTGATCGCGTTTCTGCGCGCCACGCTCGCGGCGTCGCGTGCGGGCTCACAACCGCTGTCGACGGAATTCGCGCGAATTGCCGATTACCTCGCGTTGATGCAAATCCGCATGGGGCCGCGCCTGAAAATACAGCTCGAGTTACCGGACGAACTCGCGAGCTGCGAGGTGCCGCCTTTATTGCTGCAACCGCTGGTGGAAAACGCGATACGTCACGGCCTCGAACCGAAGGTCAGCGGCGGACGCGTCGTGGTGAGCGCGCAGCGCGAAGCCGCGCAACTGGTGTTGACGGTGCGCGACACAGGCGTCGGCCTCGACGCCGAAGCGCAACACGGGGCGCGCTTCGGGCTGCAACAGGTGCGCGAGCGCCTCGCCACGCTGTACGGCGAGGCCGGCACACTCGCGCTGCGACCCGCGCTCAACGACGAAGACGGCACGCTTGCCGTGGTTACGCTGCCCTATTCGAGGAGTCATGCACAATGAAGACGACCGCCCTGATCGCGGAAGACGAAGCCCTGCTCGCCGCCAGTCTGCAAGCCGAACTGTTCGGTTTGTGGCCGGACCTGGAGATCGTCGCGATAGTCGGCGACGGCCAAAGCGCCACGGACGAAGCGCTGCGTCTGCGGCCCGACGTGCTGTTTCTCGACATTCGCATGCCGGGCATGAGCGGACTCGAATGCGCGCAGGCGTTGGCCGAGGAATGGCCGGACGACAGCAAGCCGTTCCCCCTGATCGTGTTCGTCACCGCCTACGATCAATACGCGGTGCAAGCTTTCGAGCGCGCCGCCTTCGACTACGTGCTCAAACCCGTGGAAGCCGCGCGACTCGACCAGACCTGTGGGCGGCTCAAGGCGCGCCTCGCGGAACGTGCGGCGGAACGTGACGCGCCAGGCTCTCTCGGGGTGATGGTCGAACAGATGCGCGAATTGCTGGCAGGGGTGGGGATCGAAAGCGGCCAGGCGGCGGCGGAACGCACGCCGCTGCGCATCATTCAGGCGAGCGCGGGCAACACGATTACGATGGTGCCGATCGACGAAGTGATCTTCTTCGAAGCCGCCGACAAATACGTGCGGGTGGTCACGGCGAACCACGAGCATCTGATCCGCGCGTCGCTGAAAGATCTGCTGCAGCGACTGGACGCGCAGCAGTTCTGGCAGATTCATCGCGGTTCGGTGGTGCGTTGCGATGCGATCGCCGGCGCGCAACGCGACGAAACCGGCAAGCTTACGCTGAGCTTGCGCGGGCATCCGGCGCGTCTGGTGGTCAGCCGGCTATATGCGGACCGGTTTCGCGGCATGTGAGCCGCACTGCCCACCTGGGCGGCTCATTCGCCGTGAATTCAGCGCCGTTTACAACGCGAAAGCGGCCGCAGGGTCGTCTGTCGCGGTCTTTGCCGCCTCGCGTTTCATCGCGCGTATTCAAGCGGCAAGACTTCATGGACATGCAGCTCACCAAATCCGCCGACAACTCCGCCAACGACCTTGGTCGTCACGTGTAGCGAATCAGAACTTCACCTTCACCTGGAACCCGATCGTGAACGGAAGATTGTCCGAGGGAATCGGTGGAATCACAATGAAGTTGGCGCCGACGCGCTTGTATTCCACCATCACGATCGGCGCGACCACCGGTCCGATCGTGTGATCGCGACCCAAGCCCCAGTTGCCGTAGTTATAGCCCGAGATGATCCCGCCTATTGCCGCGATCCGCACGATGCCCCAGTGCGCAAACTCGGGCGCCCAGACGCCACCGCCGTAATACGAGGGCCGTCGCAGCGAGTTGCGAAAGCCGCCGGCGGTCAGCGCCCATTGATTGTTGAGCCAGCATTCGACGCCAAGGCCCGGATTGAACTGCTCGAAATGGGTATTGGGGTCCGGATTGATGTGATACGAACCGAGCATCGCGTCGACCCATACGCCGCCCTCGCACCAGTTGCCCGCATGCGCCGCTGACGCCGCCGCCATGCTGGCAACGAGCGCTACGGCGGTACGCCGAATGTTCTTCCTGATCTGCCGAAAATGCATGGGTTCTCCGCCACCGATCGAGCGCCGGTGTCATCTACGTTCTGGTTATTTCCGCTTGCCGTCCGTCGCGCACTGTACCTCAACCCGCACGGGCGATGTGGAGGACACGCTCAGACACGCGGGCACAGCACGTGCCGCACGGTGCAGATGCAACCATAACGGACAACCGATGGCAGAGCGGTGAACAGCCGGCGGATGTTCACCTTCAATGTTGGAGGAGGGTCTAGAGGCCGAGGTCGGACAGGCCAGGATGGTCGTCGGGACGGCGGCCGAGCGGCCAATGATAGAGACGGTCGGCCTCGCGGATCGGCAGATCATTGATGCTGGCATGACGGCGCGCCATCAGCCCGTGTTCATCGAACTCCCAATTCTCGTTGCCATATGAACGGAACCAGTTATTCGAATCGTCGTGCCATTCGTAGGCAAAGCGCACGGCGATGCGGTTATCCGTGAATGCCCAGAGTTCCTTGATCAGGCGGTAGTCGAGTTCCCTCGCCCATTTGCGGCGCAATAATCCGACGATCTCCGCGCGGCCATGCGTGAATTCGGCGCGATTGCGCCAGACGCTGTCGGGGGTGTACGCGAGCGACACGCGCTCGGGGTCACGCGTATTCCAGCCGTCTTCCGCGGCGCGCACCTTCTGGATCGCGGTTTCGCGTGTGAACGGCGGGAGGGGTGGGCGGGTTTCGATCGGGTTGGCCATGGTGGCTCCTCATTCAGTTGCAGCGCGCCGGGATGGCGCTCGTTTGCGTGGAGACTTAATCGCGGATTGACCCGCGGATTGACCCGCGAGCGGCTTCGGTTCGCAGGCGGACCGGGTATCGAGCAGGGCTTCTGCGGCCGTTCGCGCGTCGAGCGCGGCGTCGGCCTCGCCGCTCACCAGCGCCACGGCGATCGCGCCGTCGAGCAGGATCAGCCATTGGCGCGACAAGCGCGCGGCGCCGCGAGCGTCCATACCCGATTCGGCGGCGTATTCGTCGCACTGGCTTCGCACGAAGGCGAGCAGGCGTTCCTTGTGTTTGCGCGCGACGATCCGGATCGGGTCGTCCGCGGAGGCAATTTCACCGGCGGCGTTCAGAAACGCGCAGCCATGAAAATCCTCCGACGCAAACCATTCGCGCAGCACGTCGAACATGCCGAGCAGGTGTTTGCGTGCGGTCTTGCCATGTTTCAGCGTGCCCGCGATAAACCAGTTCATCCAGCGCTCATCGCGCCGCTCCAGTGCGGCGACGACCAGTGCATCTTTCGATTCGAAATGCGTGTAGAAACTTTTGCGCGCAGTGCCGGACTGTTTGACGATCGCATCGACGCCCGTAGCGTGGATGCCGCCGGCGTAAATCAACGCCTCCGCCGTGTCGAGCAGCCTTTCGCGCGCGCTTCCCGGCGCAGCCGATTCAGTTGGGTTTTGAGTAGCCATGTGCGAAGGGTAGAACGATCATTCTCCTTCGTCAAGTTTTTGTGCGCTTTGGCGGATTGGGTACGCTTGCTGCTATCGTATTGACGATCGATCCACTGGAACGAATCTCATGAATCGCTCTACCCTTCGCGCGATGTTTTTACCCGCACTGCTCAGCACCACGCTGCTGACGGCAGTGGCCTGCACGCCTGTGCGCGTGCTCACCCACACGGTAAGCCAGAACGAGACGCGCGTGCCTCCCGGACATTACGAGCTGGACCCGGATCACACCAGCATTACCTTCGACATCGACCACTTCAAATATTCGCGCTTTACCATGCGCTTCGACCGTAAGCAGGGCCAACTCGACTGGAACGAAGGCGGCCTGGACCGGAGTAGCGCGACAATCACGATCGACGCCGCGAGCATCGACACGAACGTGCCGCTCCTCGACAAGATGGTGAAAAGCGCGAGCATGCTCGACGTGTCGCGTTATCCGGAGGTACGCTTCACCAGCACGCGCTTTGAGCGCACCGGCGAATCACGCGGCACGTTGACTGGCGATCTGACGATTCACGGCGTCACGCAACCGGTGACGCTCGACGTGACCTTCAACGGTTTCGCGCCCGATCCACTGACGAAAAAGGACACGCTCGGATTTTCCGCGGACGGCAATTTCAGCCGCGCGAAGTTCGGTCTGGCGACGTGGTACCCGGCTGTGGGCGACGATATTCATGTGCGCGTTCAGGCCGAGTTCGTAAAAACGCCCGCAGGCGCTTGAGCGCGGTGCGGGCGTTTCGTTTTCGCTTTCGTTGGCGTGGGTTCGCTTCGCTGGCTGCTATCGAGCGCGCCGTTTTTTATCTCACGCGGCCGTCCAGTCGAGAATCACCTTGCCGCTCTCACCTGAGAGCATCGTGGCAAATGCTTCCTGATAATCGTCGACCTTGAAGTGGTGCGTGAGGATCGGCGACAGGTCCAAACCGCTTTGCAGCATCGCGACCATCTTGTACCAGGTCTCGAACATCTCGCGCCCATAAATGCCCTTGATTTCGAGGCCCTTGAAAATAACCTGGGTCCAGTCGATCGCGGTCTGCGCGGGCGGAATGCCGAGCAGCGCGATCTTGCCGCCATGGTTCATCGCTTCGAGCATGCTGGTGAACGCGCTCGGCACACCGGACATTTCCAGCCCCACGTCGAAGCCTTCGGCCATGTGCAGGTCCGCCATCACGTCGCGCAACGATTCGCGCGAGACGTTCACCGCACGCGTCGCGCCCATCTTGCGCGCGAGTTCGAGCCGATAGTCGTTGACGTCGGTAATCACCACATTGCGTGCGCCGACGTGTTTCGCAATCGCCACCGCCATGATGCCGATCGGCCCGGCGCCGGTGATCAGCACGTCTTCACCCACGAGGTTGAACGACAGCGCCGTGTGCGTGGCATTGCCGAACGGATCGAAGATCGCGGCGAGATCGTCGGAGATTTCAGGCGGAATCTTGAATGCGTTGAACGCGGGAATCACGAGGTATTCGGCGAACGCGCCTTCACGATTCACGCCGACGCCTACCGTATTGCGGCATAGATGGCGGCGTCCTGCACGGCAGTTGCGGCAGAAGCCGCAAGTGATATGCCCTTCGCCCGACACGCGATCGCCGATCGCAAAGCCGCGCACTTCCTGACCCATTTCGACGATTTCGCCGACGTATTCGTGGCCGACATGCATCGGCACCGGAATCGTCTTTTGCGCCCAGTCGTCCCATTTCCAGATGTGAATGTCCGTGCCGCAGATCGCGGTGCGCGTGATGCGAATCATCACATCGTTGTGACCGACTTCGGGCTTCTTCACATCCGTCAGCGTGAGGCCCGGTGCGCGTTCGAGTTTTGCCAATGCCTTCATGTGCGCCTCCGCTTCAGATGACGCCGAGTTGACGGCCGACACGCGCGAACGCGTCGACGGCTCGATCGATTTGCTCCGGCGTGTGCGCGGCGCTCATTTGCGTGCGGATTCGCGCACGACCCTTGGGTACGACGGGGAACGAGAAGCCGATCACGTACACCCCTTCCTTCAGCAACGCATCAGCCATGTTCGATGCAAGTTGCGCGTCGCCCAACATGACCGGGATGATCGGGTGTTCACCGGGCACGAGCGTGAAGCCGAGCGCGCTCATCGCGTGGCGGAAACGCGCGCCGTTTTCACGCACGCGCGCACGCAGTTGCGCGCCTTCTTCGCTGGCGAGCAATTCGAGTACTTTCAGCGATGCGGCGGCAATGCTCGGCGTTAGCGTGTTCGAGAACAGGTAAGGGCGCGAGCGCTGACGAAGCAGATCGACAATCTCCTGACGCGCGGCGACGTAGCCACCCGATGCGCCACCCAGTGCTTTGCCAAGCGTGCCGGTAATGATGTCGACGCGCGAAAGCACTCCGCAATGTTCCGGCGTGCCGCGCCCATGTTCGCCGACGAAACCAACCGCGTGGGAATCGTCGACCATGACCAGGGCGCCATAGCGGTCGGCCAGATCGCAGATGCCGCCGAGGTCGGCGATGATGCCGTCCATCGAGAACACGCCGTCGGTAGCGATCAGCTTGAAGCGCGCGCCGGCCGCATCGGCTTCTTTGAGCCTGGCTTCGAGATCGGCGAGGTCGTTGTTCTTGTAGCGAAAGCGCTTCGCCTTCGAGAGACGCACACCGTCGATGATGCTCGCGTGATTCAGTTCGTCGCTGATGATGGCGTCGTTTTCGTCGAGCAGCGTTTCGAACAGACCGCCGTTCGCGTCGAAACAACTGGAGTAGAGGATGCAGTCGTCGGTTTGCAGGAAGGCGGCCAGCGCTTTTTCGAGGTCTTTGTGCACGGTTTGCGTGCCGCAAATGAAACGCACCGACGCCATGCCAAAGCCGTCGTGATCGAGGCCAAGCTTGGCGGCCTCGATCAGCCGCGCATCGTTGGCCAGACCGAGATAGTTGTTCGCGCAGAAATTCAGCACGTCCGTGCCGTTCGCGAGACGCACGTCGGCCGATTGCGGGCTGGCAATCACGCGCTCGTTCTTGTAAAAACCGTCAGCGCGGATCTGCTCGAGCGTGCCGCGCAGATGGGCGAAGTAAAGGTCACGCATGAACCAGACTCCTGAAAGGGTGGTGCGCTCCGACACGTCAGGCATCTGCTGGTATCTGCGGCATGTTCGACGTCGAGGCGGGCTGTTATAGTCGGCTGTCAGTTTTATCGGATATTTTCGTTTTTCCGAACTAAAATCCGGTATGTCGAACAACTCTAAACGATAGGTCAGTAAATGGCAAGTTCGGGAAACCGCCGTGCAGCAGCCAACACGGCCCCTCCTTCGAGCGCGGGCGCGGTCCCGGCGATCGCAGCGCCGCCTCGTGTCGGCGAACAGATTCAGCGTCTGCGCGCCGAACGGCGCATGACGCTCGACGACCTGTCGCGCGCGGCCGGCGTGTCGAAATCGATGCTCTCGGAAATCGAACGCGACAAGGCCAATCCGACGATTGCGGTCGCGTGGCGTCTGACGAATGCGCTCGGTGTCAGTCTCGATTCGCTGTTCGCGCCGCAAAAGGCGCCGGAGGCGATCGCGGTCTCCGGTCCGCACGACATCCCGACTTTGAGTGGGCACGAAGCCAAGTATCAGTTGCGTGTCTGGGGACCGATCGAGTTGGCCGGCAAGTTCGAGTGGTACGAACTGACGCTGCAGCCGGGCGGGGCGCTGGTGTCGAACGCGCACGAACCCGGCACGCGTGAGCATCTGACGGTGCTGCAGGGATCCATCGACATTGAAGCGGCGAGCACGACGAAACGGCTCAAGGCCGCGGATACCGCGCGCTATGTCGCCGACGAACCCCATGCGATCCGCAACGCCGGGAAAGGCGAGGCGAAAGCATTGCTGGTGGTGATTCACGGCTGACCGACAGGCGCACCGTAGCGGGCTTTTGGCGGAATTATCCGTTCGGCTGAGGTTGCACGAGACACTGTATATTTGTACAGTACAGGGTATCGACTGGAGCCGATAATGAACGACCTGACGACCGACCAAGCCGAGCATGCTCTGGCCGCGCTGCGCTATCAAACCGCGGCGCGCGATCTTGAACACATCGTGCGCAACATCGCTGCGCGCTATATCGTCCAGCAGGTGCCGCTCTCGTGGCGCCTGCTCCATGCAATCGAAGCTGAAGCCCTGGCGGACCTCGGGTTTGCCAGCCGGCACGACGCCATCATGCTCGGCCTGTTCCAGCGGCCCTCCGAGTTGCCCTACCCGGAAACAGACGAAGCGGTGGACTTCGGCACCTCCACCGCATTGCCGGCGGTATTTGCGTTCGCCGTCTCGGCCTATGAAGAGGCAGCACGCCGCGCCGTGCAACCTGAGTCTAAAGACGCTCCGCTAAAACACGCGCGGGCGTGGGGCGACTGACTTTAAACGCTGCACTTTCATCAGTTGCCACCTACAATATGCGCAACTAACGGAAAGATAGCGTATGTCACCTCCTCATCTGTCCGACCCGGTTCCGCGCCCTGCGCCGTCAACCGATCTCTTCGATCGTGAACGTGAAGACTGGCGCCGCGATCCCCAGATCGCCTTCGACGCCTGGCTTGCCAAGCAGCATTTCAGGCGCTCTTCCGCTGAAGTCTATCAAGCTCAGTGGGGACTTTTTCTCGACTGGCTTGCCGTTCGCAAGAAAAGTCTGGTCACGGTCGATACGCAAACGATCGCTGAATTCGTGGGCGGCCTTGCGATCAGAAAACCGCAACGTGTCAGATATCTGCGGCTCATTGAACGGGTACTGGACCATGTTCGGGAAATCGAATCCGCATCGACCAATCCCGCTCGTTTCATTGCTCAGGATGGCGAAGCAGCATGGCGCAATGCACGCGACAACGAGCCGACGGGTTTTCTCAACCACGCCGAACGTGCCGCGCTCATTGCTCACCTGTTTTCGCCCTTGCCTGCCTTATCCATGGCGCAGCGCTGGAGAGAGCGGCGTGATCGCGCGCTGATCGCGGTGTTTCTAGGTGGCGGACTAAAGACAGGCGAGGCCGCGGCGCTTACAGTTAGTTGCGTGAGTGCGGGCTCGCCATGGGTCACGATCGAGTCCGCGAATCCAATGCTGACACGGCGTACCCGGCTCACGCCTTTCGCGGCGGCCGTTCTCGACTCGTGGCTTGCTGAACGGCGCCTTTCCGAATTGGCGGGCAATCTGGTCTTTCCCGCTTCACCTTCGGGACGGCCAATGCACAAGGCAACCATGCTGCGTGCAGTCGACGCGTTGATCGACGCAGCAGGCATTGCCGCGTCGCGAACATCACGAGCGAGTCCGCAAACCTTGCGCAACACTTTTGCCGCAGATCTATTCGAGAGCGGGGTCGAAGCGGAACTGGTCGGGCAGTGGCTGGGATTTGTACAGGCAGTGTCCGCCAACCGTCTATACCGGGCGTGGCAACGATGGATGGATCAACAGGATTCGCCCGTTGTAGATGAACCGGATCCCGCCGCTCCGCCATTGCCCACACCTCGGCGCGACGGGCGTTTGACGAGAAAAGGGTGATCCAGCGAGTCCTGCAGATACTCACCTTTGAGGTCCCGAATTTCCTCACCTTTAGCGATTTCGCCGCTATGACGATCGCGCCGAACCGTCATGCCGACGCAGTAATCGAGCCGCTCGACAAAAACCGGCTAACCGCTTCCAGCCTTGATTCGCCAAGCCCCGACGAGTGATCGCACTCCGGACATTGCAGTTCGAAGCGGTGATCCACTTGAGATAGCTCGGGCTCACCTTCCTCACATTTGGGGCAGCGCAGCGGCAGCGTGACATGACCGTCCGCTGCCGTGCCGATCGCGGTCAGTTCGTCTGGCGTGAGCCTCCCTGCTTCGACTAACGCACACAACAGAGCGGCGATCGCCGGGTCGATACCCTGTTGGCCGCGCAGCAGGGCGATTTCTTTTGTCAAAGCATCCACTTCGTCCGATTGCTCGCGCAGTTGCGCGTCGAGCCGGTCGCCGCGTGCCTTGGCGGCGGCAATCTGCTGGATAAACTCAAATTCCTTGCGACTGGCTTCACGCACCCCTGACTGATAGGTCGCCGCCATGCTGCGCAGCGAATCGAGCTCAACCAGCATCGGCTTCACTCGCCGCTCAGCTTCGGCGACAGCATCTTTTATCTGTTGGGCATAGTGCTCGGTGCTTTGCCGCAATTCGACATGCAGAGCATCGATTCGGTCGCGGAGCGTAGCGTTGGTCGTCTGCTCTGTTTCGAGGCGCTGACGCAGCGTTTCGTTTTCGCTATCGAGCCGGCGCACCGTTGCGAGCAGGCCTTCCTGGTGAGCGGCCCCATGCGTCGCAGTGCTGGAAAGCTCGGTTTCGAGTGCTCGGACCCGTTCCCATGCGGCTTCGGCCCTCAACTCGCTGCGCCTGATCGCTTCTTCCGACACGTCGCGGCGAATTTCGGCTTCCCGCAGGCGTTGGTCAGCTGCGGTAATTTGTGCCTGAATTTCCTGGCGTTCGGCATCAAGGGTCGAACGAGCCTGGGCGACGGCTTCTTCAAAGAGCGCACCCAATAATTCTCCAGCGCGGTCTTCCAGTGCTTTCGGGATCGCACCGGCACCGACTTTTACGCGCGACACCGTTCTGATGCGTTCCCAGAAGTGATCGATATCCTTGGGGATGTCGCTGGCGCTGCCTGTTTGGGTCAAGTCACGAACCGCGGCCATGGACGGCCGGATCCCCAAATCGAAAAAAAGTCGCTTGCAGGCGTGCAGCGACAGTTCCTGCCGTCGCGCCCCGCTTGCCCTCAACGATTCAAGCTCGTCACGGATTGCCTGACGCTCCTGGTCCAGATTCATGGGTACCTCGATATCGCTCAAATTGGATGAATCATAACAATTTACGTAGCGTTTGCTACGCATTTGTTTGTAGTGAGCGTTATTTGTCTGATTGGACTGTTCTCGGGTTGCTGATAGACGAAGCGATTGAGGCAAGCTTGGTTTTTCCGTGAAACAAAACGAAGATTAGCCAATAAGCCGTTGTAAATAAAGCGATTTCAGTAGTTTCTTTCTGATCGCGCACTGTTTCACGGCCGCATGATGGCGGCTGACGGGTGGCAAGGTCTTGTCCGAAGGACACGCGGGGGAAATTCTAGAGAGTAATAAAAGTAAACACCCTTGAACCCATGTTAAAAACGTTAACGCCATGGCAAACCCTTATCTGGCGGGTGTTTCAGCCCGGTAAGGTGAAGCTTTGCGGGAGAGGTGGTGAGGTCTTGCGGGAGCGTTGAGTGATGAGGTTCGGGGGCCTCGGTGAGCGGGTGCGGGACAGAACGTGAGCGGGTTCAGGAGCCACCCCAAAAGGGCGGCTCGGCGAAAGGTGAGATTTTGCGGGACCTGAGCGGTCGGGATCGCCCGGCATTACTCAAAAGTCGGCGGTAGGCGCGGATACCCTAAAGGTGAGCGCTTTCGGGACTCCCGTGGATTCTATTTTTTGCCCTTATTTCGACCTCGTAAACCTTATTGGTGAGACAAGACGGGAGAAAATGAGAACCGAAGGTGAGGCTTTCCGGGACCAAGGCTTCATTTTTGCCTCAATTTTGTGCATACCGACGCTTAAGGTGAGGGTTTTCAGGAGCTGAGCCCGATTTCGACGGAAATTTCTCCGGCTGTGCCGAAGAGGGTCTCGGTCGGTGCCAGACAAAGGTGAGCGAATTCGGGAGTCCGGGATCGGCGCGATCCCAGGTTCATCAAATGACCTGTTTTGCGCCAAAGGTGAGGTTTTTCGGGAGGCTTTTGGGGCACTGGAGATTGCTAAGGTGAGGAAATACAGGATCGAAATCGCTGTAACAGGCCGGAAAAGCCCTACGGACGCTGTCGGAGTAGTTTCGATTTTGCAGCTGCTGAATTCCTAAGGTGAGGTTTTTCGGGGCCCTTCCTACTGAGGCCGGAAGCGCCGAATTTCGTTGAAATGCAGCTGAAGGTGAGGATATACGGGAGCGTGCTCGGGATGCCCGACGCGCCGCTGCCTTATAACTTAATGAAATCATTGAATATTTTTTGTGCGCTGCGCAAAGGTGAGGTTTTTCGGGGGACTGTTTTTGGGGCCCGGCAAACCTCCTTCCGGCTCATGGGTGAGGTTTTTCGGGACCACTTATCGGTGCTTTTTTAGGTCTCCAGGTCTGGAGGCCGCGTCGTTTCGAGCGCTCGACGCAGGTTAAGGTGAGCTTTTTCGGGGGCATTTGCCTCGTCCCGGATATCGCGCCTGCGTTGCCAGGCGCTGTCGGTCTGTCTGTTCAGTAGGGCAACTGGTTGATCCAGATTGACGTGTGGCGATTGAGGTACGTATCTCCGCGCGCCGAAGGCTCGATGATCGCGTTCGACAGACATGGATACCGGTGGGCTGCGTTGCAACGCACATGTGGACAGGCCGCTCCGTACGCCTGCTGGGCCCTCCCCTCGCCTCTCAGCCGGAATCGACTGGAGCGCGTTCGTGTCATTGGTTCGATGCGAGAGCGCCCCGCCCGTAGCGTGTGCATAACCAAAATTCAAGAGAATTTTTTTGAGGTGAGAAGATTCGGGATCAGATAGCTGCCGTTCGCGACGGACGGAAATCGGTCGGTATTTCGGGATGCCGTGACCTGTAAGGATGCCCTGAACCTGGTGCGAAACGAGTGAGGTGAGAGTTTTCGGGAGTTGCTCGAGGTGAGTCGCGCCTCGTAAGCTCACTTCACCGGGAATGGTGAGACCCATGCTATAGACGTGTATCACCACAGCCGGTATGCTCTCGCCAAATCCCTCCTCGACCAGACGCATGGCCACGAAGCGCGCGAAGAAGACAGATGTAGTCAGCCCGAGCTCGGCCGAATTACGCAAGGCCGTTGAGGCGATCGCTATCCAGCCCAAAAGCGGCAAGATCACGCTCCTCACCCGCAAGCTGTTCAACGTTCTGCTTGCGGTCGCTCAACAAGCTGACGAGTCTGGTGACACTTATCGGGCCTTGCTGTCCGACATCGTCGCCAATTCGGCCTTCGATTCGAACGACACGGCACTCGTCAAGGAGCACTTGCGCCGCATGGTGTCGGTGCAGGTCGAATGGAGCACGGGCACGTCCAGCCAGAAGCCGGGCCGGAAGTGGGGTATCTCCACGCTGATTGCCGACGCGGAAATTCTTGAGGATCCCACTACTCGCCGCGTCTGGGTGGAGTTTTCGTTCGCCCCCAAGATCAAGAAAAAGCTGCTCGATCCGGTTCAATACGCGCGACTGAGTCTGCAGTTCCAGAGCCAGTTGCGCAGTAGCGCGGGTCTCGCCCTTTACGAAATTTGCGTTCGCTACCTGACTAACCCGAGCCATCTGACGATGCGCGAGACATGGGAATGGTGGCGCCCTATCCTCTCCGGCACCCCCGATACCGAAGCCGGCGACGAGGCCAAGCGCGAGTACAAGTACTTCAAACGCGATTACTTGCGCCCCGCCATCGCCGAAGTGAATGCGGTCACCAACATCTTTGTCGAATTGATCGAACACCGGGAAGGGCGGCGGGTCGCCGAGATCCAGTTCCGCGTGACCGAGCGCAAGCAGCCGATGCTTGCACTCGACGAGCACCCGAATGTGTTTGACAGCACCCTAGTCGACCGAATGGTGAAGATCGGCATTCCGTTGAAAGAAGCGCAAACGCTGTATGCCGACAGCGAAGAAAACCGGATTCGCGCGGCGCTGCAGATGACCGAGCAACGCATGCGCAGCACGTCTTTGCCGCCTGTGCGCAGTGCACCGGCTCTGTTCAAGGACGCGTTGAAGAAGGGCTATGCACCGCCGGTCGAGGCGCTGCCGTCCGCTGGCGGCAAGGCCGCAGTGGCCGCGCCGGCAGACGACTTGAAAGCGCGTCTGCTTGGCGAGTACTCGGCGGTTCGCCGCAAGGAAGCGCGGGAGCTCTACGAGGAGCAAGGTGAGTCCGAGCGGGAGATCGCCCGGAAGTCATTTGAGGACGACGAGTTGCCGGGTCTCGGCACTCATATGCGGGACGACTGGCGCCGTCGTGGGCTGGATTCGAAGATCGTCGAAACGGCGTTCTTCGATTGGCTGGCTCGCAAAACGTGGGGCGAACCCACTGATGGCGATCTGCTCGCCTTCACGCTGAGCCAATCGCGCGCGGCGTAATCCGGTCATCAAGAGAAACGGCGGCGCACTTTCGTGCGCCGCCGTTTTTGTCCCCGCGGAAAATTTTCGCTCTGCTACTTCAGCATCTTCTCAATCTGACGAAGAATGTCGTCACGCTTTTCACGCGTAAGACCCTTCAGGCGCAGTTCGATTCGATCATCGCCATACGATTTCAGGTCGCCGACAGCAACTCCTCCAAGCTTGATTTCCAGACGCTGCGCGTACCGCTGACGCCCCGCCGGCTTGGTACTTTCCTGTGCGCTTGCTCTGCCCTTTACGATGTCCGCGACTTGTCGCGTGCTCAGGTCGTCCGAGAGGATTTTGTTGATCAGGCGTAGCGTGGCATCGGCGCCGCGGGCAGTGTGATAGCGGCCCACCTGATACGCCATGTTCGAACCAAAGCGGTCAGGCCTCGCGACCATCTCATGCATTACCGCCTCGGGCAGCTTTGCAATCGACAGCGCCACGGCGACGGTCGATTCGTCCAGGCCAAGATGTTCGGCAAGCTCCTTCTGGCTCTGGAAATGCCGGTCGTCGAGGAAGCGTTTCCAGACGACCGCGTTGTCGAACACCGTCTGTGAGTCGCGCTGGACGTTGAGGTCATAGCCGAGCTTGTAGCTTTCGAGGCCGATCGGCAGATCGATCACGATTGCCTTCACCGATTCCTTGTTCGCTTCCTTGAGCGCCCGGACACGCCGGCCGCCGTCGCTGACGAAGTAGGTGCCGGGATTGTCGTAGTCGGGAATGACGTGAATGGCCTGCTGCTGTCCCTGCTTTGCCAGATTGACAGCAAGCTCCGCGATCGACGATTTCAGATAGAAATGGCGCGGGTTGAACGGGCTAGGTTTGATCGTTTTGAGCGCTAACTCGATGACCTGGCCCGGACGGTATGCGTGCTCGATCCGCCACGCGCGATAGGCTGCTGACTCGTTGGCGGTATCGGCAGCGTCGACTTCTGCGACATCCTGCGGCGTCATCGGCTGGATGGTGCGGCTCGGCACATCACCAGTCTTGACCATGTCGTCGATCGCATTCAGGCGGTCGAGGGCGGTTCGCTTTTCGCTGCTGGTCGTATCAGGACGTGCTTGAAAGCCTTTGGCGAATTGGGAGGGTTTCATTCAGGGTCCTTTATGCGCATAAATTCAAGGGAGCAGGGCTGCGATCTCGTTGGCGCACGCCCGTACTTCGATGGCGGCGAGCTTGGCGCCACGATCGTTCATTTGGAGCACCGTTTGCCCTAACGCCATCGCCTGTTTGTAGGCTTCGCGCGTCGGGATCTGGGTCTTGAGCAGAGGGAAGCCGAGTTCTTCCAACGCGCGCTTCAGTTCGCGCGTCAGCATCCGTTTCTCTTCGGTCTTATTCAGCAGAAAGACTGCGCGCAGGTCTTCGTTCATTACCTGGGCTTGTTGCACGAGCTTCACCAGTCCGACGCTCGACCAATAGTCGGCGGGCGACGACGACGTCGGCATGATCGCAACGCTCGCTGCAAGCAGCACGACGCCGGACACTTTCTCGGTGATGGAGGGCGGGCAGTCGACGACGATGATGTCGTAGTCAGCCACGAATTTCTTGATCTCGCGATGGATCTGGCTGCCGGCTTCGGAGAGATTGACAACTGGAAAGGGGATGCCGGTTTCGCCGTCGGATGATGCGCTGGCCCAATGGATCAGCGTGTTTTGACCATCTGCGTCCACGACGAGGACGCGCTTACCCTTCTCATGGAACGCAGCCCCGAGATGCATCGCGATTGTGCTCTTCCCGACCCCACCCTTCTGCTGAGTTACCGCGATGATTTCTGCTGCCACAATCTTAACCTCCTCTTTTTAGACGCAAATGGATTTTACCTGGATGAATTCTCATTTCAATCGTTTTTGTGTAAACGCGAGAAGAATTAGTCGTTCGGGTTAGGTTTATGCGCATAAAGAAGGTGAGCATGGTGAACGACAGCGCGCGGCAGGGATGAAGCGCGATCAGTGGTAACAAGTTGGTGGCGTCTGGGAGATGTCAGACGGTATGAAGCGGCGAAAAGGGAAGTGGCTACGGTTGAGCACGGTGCGGTTGGCACCCTCGGACATAGCTTCAGTCGTACCCGGATTCGACGCAGCCCATGTGAGCTAGATCTGGTCTTGTCATATCGTGCTTTTACGCGGCCCAGTTGCTGGCGATAAGGTTCGCCTGCGGGACGCTATCGTGTCAGCGAGCCAGTTCGCCTGGGCATCTTTATGCGCATAAACCCGTTGCGCCCTGCTCACGTCGAGCCGCTGCCGTTGCGAGGGTTGACCACACGGGCCAGTATGATTTTGTCGGCACGGCACGGCACGGCACGGCACGGCACGGCACGGCACGGCACGGCACGGCACGGCACGGCACGGCACGGCACGGCACGGCACGGCACGGCACGGCACGGCACGGCACGGCATTGGGGACTGGGACTGGGGCGAAGTCCGCTTTGATGCATAGAGGGGCCAACCGCCACAGCATACGAAGTGAAGCATTACGCCGAGTGACCTATGCGGTCCTTAATCACGTGGCGACGAATTGCCACCTGCACTTTATGCGCATAAACCGAATACCCCGATCCGCCAACAGGCAACGCGCCTGTCCCAACCAGGAGAAACTCAGCGCCCCTCACACCCGCCTCAACCAGTGATTCACCTGCTCCTCCAGCACCCGCTAGAATCTCCACAAGAAGCGTCACGCCACCCAATACCAACACCGCCTACTCAACGACCATGATCACCATCTACCACAACCCTCGTTGCTCAAAATCTCGCGCCACGTGCGATCTGATTGCCAACACCTACAACAGCGCGAACGAACCAACGGAAGTTGTCGAATACTTGAAGGAGCCACTCACCGTCGCGCAGCTCAAACAACTCAACGCGCAGTTAGGTTGCTCAGTCCGCGAGATGATCCGTGACAACGAAGCCGAATACAAAGCGCTCGATCTTTCCGACCTCGCCCTGAGTGACGCTCAGTTATACGAAGCATTGGCAAAGCATCCGATCCTGCTGCAACGACCGATCGTCGTGCGGAACGGACGAGCCGTGATTGGCCGCCCGCCGGAAAATGTCGAAGCGCTATTTGCCTGGACGCCGAAGCACGATGCACTATGACCTAAGTGAAAATTGCCCTAGGCCTTGGCAGGTAACGCAGGATCCTTCGTCACGATCTTCGTCGGGATGATGCGCAGTTCGCTAAATGTGTCGGCAATACGTTGTTGCTCGGCAAGTACGCCCGCGTCGATGGGTTTATAGACGTGCGCGTAGTGTCGCAAACCCGCTTCGATCACTCCTGCGTCGAGCCCCTGAATCGGCGCAAGCTGTGCGGCTGCTTCACTGTAGTGGCCGCGCACCCACGTCCCTTCTTTGCCTACCTCGTCCATCACGATCGCGAGCACGTCGCCGTTTTGCTCGGCGAATGGCCGCGCGCTCAGGAAGAACTGATGGTGGCTCACGATACCTTCGGCGTCGGCCAGCAAGCGGGCGTTCGATTGGCGTTTTGCCGCCTCGAGGAATGGATCCCAGATTGCCCATGCGTCGATCGACCCGCGTTCGAAGGCCGCGCGCGCATCGGCGGGAGCCAGAAAGACGGGCTGGATATCGCTGTATTTCACGCCGCTCTTCTGCAAGGCGGCGACCAGAAACCAGTGAACATCCGAACCTTTATTGAATGCGATTTTCTTGCCCTTCAGATCCGCTAGCGTTTTGATTGGCGCGTCCTGATGCACGAGGATGCCTTCGGCATGCGGTGTCGGAATCTCATAAGCGGTATAGACGAAGTTTGCGCCGGCCGCCTGCGCGAATACCGGCGGCGCTTCGCCGACATAACCAAAGTCGATTGCGCCGACATTCAGTCCTTCAAGCAATTGCGGTCCGGCGGGAAACTCCGTCCACTTGACCGTGATGTCCAGCGGCGCGAGCCGCTTCTCAAGCGTGCCGTGCGCCTTCAGCAACACGAGCGTATTGGCTGCTTTCTGATAGCCGATGCGAAATTCCTTCGCACGCGCATTCGCAGCGAAGACGGACGTCGAGATAATGGGCAAGGCCGCAACGGCCAGCGAGGCGCCTACGCCGGCAATCAATGTGCGGCGCTTGGGCAGCAACGGACGGGACATAAAAGTGCTCGTTCAGAAAACGGACGCAAAACGGACCGATTGCCTGCGACGATAATTCGTCTGCAAGCCTGGACGAACCGATAAATTCGCATAAGCAAATCACGTCGAAGTGATCCGACGCATCTACGAGCCGTACCTGCGCGCCACGCGGTGTCGAATCGCCGTGCCCCGCTACAATCCTTCATCCGCACGCAGTCGCGGCTGTGTCAATCGAAAAAAAGGGACATCGTGCATCTGACGTCAACACTCACGCCGTGGTCACCCCACGACACTCAACTGATCCTGTCGTGCGTGCTCGGGCTCGCACTGATCATCGTTTTCATCAGCGTGCTGAAGCTTGCGCCGTTTCTCTCGATTCTGGTCGGCACGTTCGCGGCGGGCTTTTCGGCCGGGTTGCCGCTGGAAGCGGTCGCCAGCGCATTCAGCAAAGGCGCCGGTGCGCTGCTCGGGGACGTCGGCATCATCATCGCGCTTGGGGCCATGCTCGGCGCGCTGATGGCGGAATCAGGCGCGGCCGACCGACTCGTCTCGACTATCCTCAAACATTCCACGCCCCGCACGCTACCGTGGATGATGGCGCTGGTCGCGATCATCGTCGGCTTGCCGCTGTTCTTTGAAGTCGGCCTGGTGATGATGGTGCCGATCATCTTCGTGATGGCGCGCCGCTCGCAGCAGCCGATCCTGCGGATTGCGATTCCCGCGCTTGCCGGCATGACCACGCTGCACGCCCTGCTGCCGCCGCATCCGGGACCGTTGATTGCCGTGAGCGCATTGCATGCCGATCTCGGCCTGACGCTCGGTCTTGGCCTGATCGTCGCGATTCCCGCGGTCATTCTCGCGGGCCCGCTTTACGGCATCTGGCTGTCGAAACGGATGCACGTGGTCGAGCCGGAAGAAATGGGCAAGCTTTTCACCGCGTCGCCAAACACCGGCGAGCCGCCGAGTTTCGCGATCTCGCTCATCACGATCCTGCTGCCGGTCGCGATGATGTTAGGCCGCACGGTCGCCAAACTGGTGCTGCAACCCGAGACCGTGCTGTTCAACGTGCTCGATTTTCTCGGTGAGCCCCTGGTCGCGCTCGGCCTCACCGTGCTGTTCGCGGTGGTGGCGCTGGGCTGGTCAAGGGGCATGGCGCGCGACCGGGTCGGCGGCATTCTGCGCAAAAGCCTGCCGCCGATCGCCGCGCTGCTGCTAACCATCGGCGCGGGCGGTGGCCTCAAGCAGGCGCTCGTGGTGGCCGGCATCAGCACGACGATCGGCAAGATCGCAGTCGGCGCGCATGTGCCACTGATTCTACTGGCGTGGCTGATTGCGGTCGCGTTGCGGCAAGCTACCGGCTCCGCGACCGTGGCGACCACCACCACGGCGGGTATCGTCGCGCCGGTCGTCGCGGGTCTCAGCGCGACGCACAGTTCGTTGATGGCGCTCGCGATCGGGGCCGGTTCCGTGTTCTTCTGCCACGTGAACGATGCGGGCTTCTGGATGGTGCGCGAGTACTTCGGGTTGCAATTGAAACAGACGGTGATGGTCTGGTCGGTGCTGCAGACGATCGTATCCGTCGTCGGCCTCGTCTTGACGTTCGCGTTGTGGACCGTGCTGACCTGAGTTTTTGCATGGAGATGCGAGCAACGGTGGCAGGAATTGACGCCCGGCTGTCAATTCCACGTGGCCCGCTCCGCTTACACTGCTTCGAAATAGGCGAGGCGCAGTCCCGCACCTCGTTCCCCGCCGACGTGGAGCCACCATGCTTGAACTGAGACCGTCCTGCGAAGGGTGCGGCAAATCACTGCCGCCAAACGCGCCCGACGCGATGATCTGCACATACGAATGCACCTTCTGCGAAGTGTGTGCGCTCAGCGCGTTGCGCAACGTGTGCCCGAACTGCGGCGGCAATTTCCAGCATCGGCCGATCCGCACGCGTGCGCAGTTGGCCAAACATCCGGCCGGCGCCACCGTGCATCCCGTTTCCGTCGACGAAGCAGCGCACGCGAGCTTTTTCGAGCGCTATCGGAACACAGCGCCCGGCGAGCGCTAAACAAGCCTGGCGTTGAGGGCGGGTTCCATGCACCGCCTTCACTGCGGCCCGTCACGCTATTGCTCGACGCGCCGCCCAGATCGCGGCGCCGTTTCAGTCGTCGTTGCCGCCTGCCCCCGGTGTCGCGATCCCGCTCACCGTATGCGCTGCCACGCGCAACAGGCGGATCTGTTTGCGGTAATTGCGGCAGCCGCTACAGGTGGGCAGATGCAGCCGGATCGCGACCCATTCGCCGGTCGTCAAGCGGCGGTCGAGCGCATCCGACAGCAGGCGCGTGATGTTCTTACACTTCCCCATTCGCATCCTCTCTGGATAGGCCTTTTTCGCTCAGGCAAGTGCGCAGGCGCAGGCGCGCGCGGTAGATCAGCACGCTGCAGTGATTGGCGGTCATCTGCAATTCGGCGCAGATCGCCTCGGTATCGAGATCGAGAAATTCGCGCATCATGAATACGCGCCCGATGTGTTCGGGCAGGTGGTCCAGACACATCTCGAACAAGGTCCAGAATTGCTGCTGACGCAGTGCGGTTTCCGGCGTCGGCCACGGCTGGGGCTTGGCTTCGCGTGACCAGTGGCCGTTGTCCTTGAAAAGCTCGCGATCGAGCAGCGCTTCGCCATCGATTTCGGATTCCAGCGCTGACAGGTTCACTGTGCGCTGCCGGGCGCGCAAGGTGTCGACAAGCTTGTGCCGCAAGATGCCGAACACCCATGTCTTGTGTTCCGATTGCGCGGCGAACCGGTCGGCTTGCGTCCATGCAGCGGCGAGGGCCTCCTGGACAGCGTCTTCGGCGGCAGCGGCATCGCGCAGCTGTAAGCGGGCGAAGCGCACCAGATCGCGCCGCAGTTGCGTCAGATAGACCGGATCGTCGAGCGCCGGCCCGCTTACTTGCGCCATGGCAGGCTCCGTCGCCGCGCTTGCGGTTGCAGCAGGTTTTCTTCTGAATCGTTGCAGTTCATAGGCGGATGATTGTCCTCGCACAGTTTCCTGATGGGTGCGCCATTCTCCCGCACGTTGCTGCGCAAGCGAATTGGTATTGAACATGTACCCGCCGATAAACGATGACCTGATGAGCTTAGTCGTGCCGCGATGGGGTTTATGACGGGACTGATGAAAGCAAAAAACATTATTGCGAAAAATGAAATCTACGCTCCGGTGACAACTTACAAGGTTGGCCGTATGGATGAGACGTGCAGGCAGGCACGTGTAAAAGCAGGCCTCAGATCCACATTAAATACGCACCTGAATTGTTTCAATATTTGAAAAAAAGTCTTCTTCTCTTCGGTGTTTTTATGCGGACACTGAATCGCTATTCTTCAGTCCATCGATCGCATCCGATCGCACACCAACGCACTGAAGAGGAGCTTCACCATGAAACGCATTCTTACCGCCCTGATCGCTTCCGTCGCCCTGTTTGCCGCTGCTTCGGGCGCCGCTCAGGCTGCCGCACCGGCTCAATGCAACGGCCCGGCATCGTACTGCAACGTGTTCTTCGGCAACTAATCGTCTGAAGAGTGCGGCTGGACACATGTCCAGCGCGAGTCCGCTGGCAAGACAGATTCTCGAAGCAAAAAAAAGGGCGCCAACAAGGGCGCCCTTTTTTCGTATTCAATAATCTCGACGCGTTTGACGCGTGCACGCAAGGTATCGGCGGAGCCTGGCATTGCCGTACGGGCATCACGAGACGCAAAGCGGTACACAATACCCGGCACTCCGAAGCAACACCCGCGCCCGATGCGCAAATGCGTCTAATGCTCACGCTTCTAACGTGTTACAGTGGCCCAACAGCTTGCAGTTCTCCTGCGCGTCTTGCGCAGTCCCTCAGGCATCTGCCTCTCATCACAGCGCCCTGAATCGAACAGGGTCCTTTCCTTCCACCCTGTTTTGCGATGTCGTCGGCGTGACCTGGTCAAGTGGCCGCTCGTCATGCGCATCGCCGATCAGCACCGTCTTCCGCTGCAACGCCGCGACTCGCCCGGCGTCACGCCGCTCATCCATACCACGTTCCAGGCGAGATCCTTCACCGGAGACGACCACCATGAACAATACGATCAGAAGCTATCGGGGCCTTGAGATTTATCCGCTGGTTTATCCACACCAGCCGCGCTCTTCCGACGGCGCCCGCCACTACGATGCGGGCTTCGACGCCGCCGTGCGAATCTGCCGGCGCGGTACCGACGACAGCTTGACCAGCAGCCGTGTCTTTCAGGTGCCGAGCCGTTCACCGTTTGGCGCGGCCGGCGACGCGCGCATTGCGTCGACAAGTTACGCGGAACAGGTGATCGACGGCATGGTTGTCGGCCAGTCGATCGCCGGCCTTTGATGCGTGCGCCGATGGCAAGCCATGTTTCCAGGCGCTCGCAGGGCGTGAATTCCCCGCCGCTGACCGGCCGCGCGAACTATCAGGTCGCGGTGTCGTCGCGTCGAACCTCCAGCGGGACGGTGCCGACGCTGAAAGTGATCCGGCTGAGCGACGAGCGCGTGATCTACCCTTTTCGGGGGCACGCGGACATGCCGTTCTTCGAAACGGCCGACGCGGCCCAGTCGTTTGCCGAGACGTATGGCTGGCAGCTTGTGGATGGCGATATCGCCGTACCGGAATGACGGTGACAAACACGCGTTTGCCTCAAATCGTCCTAGGCCGAAAGCATGCTTGATTGACAAGGCAAAAGTACCAGTTATCCACAAGGTTATTCAGTGAATCTGTGGATAACTTTTGGTGCTACCGGGTTATCCACCGCCCGCAATTTTCGGGACGGCGGTCCGCACTGCTGAAAGCTGCCGTTTTTACACTCGTTGCCGCCATCTCGCGCGGCTTTTGCCTATGATGGACAGTTCGTACCCTTTCGCGCGTCGAGCGCCTTACTTAAGGAAGCGAACATGGCCTATCACATCGCAGTCGTTGTCGGCAGCCTGCGCCGCGAGTCGTTCAACCGCCAGTTGGCGCAAGCCGTGATTTCACTTGCGCCCGCGGACTTCACGTTCGAATTCATCGATATTGGCACCTTGCCGCTTTACAGCCAGGATTACGACGCCGACTATCCCGAAGTCGCCAAACACCTGAAGCAGCGCGTCGAAGCCGCCGACGGCCTGTTATTTGTCACGCCCGAATACAACCGCTCCATACCGGGTGTCCTGAAGAACGCACTCGACTGGGGCTCGCGGCCGTGGGGAACCAATTCATGGGGCAATAAGCCCGGTGCGGTGCTCGGCACCTCGCTTGGCGCAACCGGAACGGCGCTGGCGCAACAGCATCTGCGCAACGTGCTGGCTTATCTCGACGTGGCCACGCTTGCCCAGCCCGAAATGTTCATCAAGCACGACGCGTCGGTCATCAACGAGAAAGGCGAGATCCTGAACGACGGCACCCGCCAGTTCCTGCAGACGTTCGTCGACCGCTACGTCGCATGGGTCAAACGTCAGACCGCTGCCTGACGGGTCATTCGCATATACGCCCGCAGGGGAAGCGCCGCCGTTGCCCGTTATCTCACGGCACGCCGGCGCGGCCCTGTGGCTCTAGACGTGGTGATGCCCCGTCACTCTTTCCCAGCCATGACGTACAGCGAGCTTGAAGCGCTCCCACGTGCTGTCCGCCGAGGTGGTTTCCCAGTGACGCCGGGCCTCCGGTTCGATGTCGTCCCACTGCCGGTCGTGATAATTCGTGTCGCGGCCGATCTCCGCGCCGTAGCGATAGGCCGGCGCGTAATCTTCATAGCGCGAATTCTCGGCCGCGTATTGCTCGTCGTAGTGAGCGCGGAAATCCTCTTCGTATTCCAGGTACTCGTTTGGAATCTGGTTGCTCAAACCCGCAGTTGACCGCCCTGTTTCGGGGACCGCTCCGGTGGGTTGCAAGATCGCGCCTGAGCCCGGCATCGAACCGGCGGCAATCGCGGTGCGTCCCGCATCGTCCGCCAGTGGATCGGCGGGCAGGTCAAGCGGGTCGTGCAATGGCCGCTCGGCGAGCGGGGGCGGGACGAACGGCTCCGCGTCGGTGCCCATGAGCGGCGGCGGATAAAGCGGTTCGTCCGGATCGGCAGGCCGCACGGTTGAGCGGGACGCATCTACGCCGGGCGTCGCTACGCCGGGCGTCGCCACGCCGGGCGTCGCCACGCCGGGCGTCGCTACGCCGGACGTCGTAACGCTCGATGAATGCGGCGTGCCGGGCGTCACCGCACCGATACCGAGTTCGTCGAGAATCGAATGATCGCGACTCGACTCCGGTGACGTGCCCCAATCGGGCGAGCGCTCGCCAATGTCGGTCGCCCCCAGCCTAGTCAAGGTATTGCGAGCGAGTTCCGCGTGTGATTCGCTGGCCGCGTTCACGCACACCAGCACAGCGCCGCGGCGCACGGCTTCAGCGTAACGGGCCGTGTCCGGCGCGCGCGGGCCGGTAGCAAACAGGCTTGAAAGAAAGCGCTCGATATTGGCGAGCACGCCCGAACTCGCGACCTCCTCGGTCGCGGAGTCGACGGACGGTTCCGGATTGGCTTGCAACTCGATCGTTTCGCGTGCAAAACCAGTTTGCACAAGCGTGTCGCGCGCGGATTCCGCTTGAGAATAAGTCTCGAATAAACCAATCACAGTGTGTCGCATAGCTGCCTCCCGACGGTTTTGCTGAAATAGACGGCGCAAGAGCGCGTCGGCCTCCTTCAGAAACGTCGCAACGATCATGCCGGGCCCGCAGGATGGTCCCGCGCGCCTGCTGCTGGCCGTCGACACCGATTGGCGTAGGTGGAAACCGCGGCGTACCGCTACTGCGCTTTTACAAGCGCTGGTAATTGACGGCGGCGCGAACCCGCCTGGATCTATCCGGCCGGATGCGACGCCGCGGCCGGATCGGCGCCCGTTTGCCCCAGATCGCGCTGAACGTCTTGCAGGAGCGTTTCCAGTACCGCAATATCGAAAGGTTTGGATAGCACCCGCACGTTCACATGCCGCGCGCGGTCGAGTTCTTCCGCGTAGCCGGTGACGAGGATGACCGGCAGCCGGGTATCGAAAGCCAGCACGGCTTCGGCAAGGTCGATACCGTTCATCGTGCCGGGCATGTGAATGTCCGACAGCACCAGATCGAAGGGCAACGGCCTGCCGGTGCGTGCCTGCTTCGCGTGGGCGTCGTCGAACAGGCGCAGCGCGGTGTCCGCGTTGGACACGCTGGTGACCTGATGGCCCATCATCTGCAGCAGAGCTTCGGTGCCGGCGGCCACTTCATCGTTGTCCTCGACCAGCAGAATGCGCAAGCCGGGCGGCGTGCTGCTTTCCTCGACGCCCGTTTCGGCCGGCACCTCGGCCTCGGGCTCGGCCGTGGCGCGCGGCAGATAGAGCCGCACCGAGGTGCCCGCACCGATTGCGCTGTCGATCGCGGCAAGGCCACCGGAACGCTCGCAGAAGGCGAAAACCTGCGGCAGTCCGAGACCGGTGCCCATGCCGGTGGGCTTCGTCGTATAAAGCGGTTCGAAGGCGCGTGCGAGCACTTCAGGCGGCATGCCGCTGCCGGTGTCCTCGAGCGAGAGCTGCACGAAGTCGCCCGTCAACGGAAAGCCATCTTCGCGGCGAAAAGTGATATTGGCGGCTCGAACTGTGAAGCGGCCGCCGTTGGGCATGGCGTCGCGCGCGTTCACGGCGACGTTGATCAGCGCGAGTTCGAGCTCGGCGACGTCGACACGCATCGGCCAGATATTGACGCCGATGTCGATCACCAGCGAAATCTTCGCGCCGAGCGACGCGCGCAGCAGCTCGCGGCAGGCCGGCAGCCAGCGCTCGAGCGCCAGCGTCTCGCTGCGCAACGGCTGCTTGCGCGCGACGCCGAGCAATTGCCGGGTAAGCGACTGGCCGCTCTTGAGTGCCCGCTCGATCGCCGACAACTCGCGGTCGAGCCCCGGCGTGCCGCGCCGCCGGGCGATCTGCACGTTGGCCGAAACGACCATGAGCAGGTTGTTGAAATCGTGCGCCACGCTGCCGACCAGGTTGCCGAGCGCCTCCATCTTGCGCGACTGGCGATACGCGGATTCGATCGAGCGGCGCATCGAGGCTTCGGCCTGCCAGCGCTCCCACGCTTCTTCTTCGGCGCCAAGGCGGCGCAGCGATAGCCAGATGACACACCACAGCACGATGGACGGCGTGAACATCGACAGGATCAGCACGCTCAGGTGCCGGTACCAGGCGCCCCAGATCGCCGCGGTGCGATAGGCGCACGACACGTAGACCGGATAGGCGCCCACGCGCCGGAACGCGAGGATCACGTTGTCGCCGTCAATGTCGGAATGCATCCGTACGACGCCGGCTCGCCGCCCCTGCGCCAGTGCTTTGGCCAGTGGCGAAGTCGGTCCCAGCGCGAGCGGCTCGCCCAGGCGGCGCGGATAGTGCGCGAGGATTGCGCCATCGGCGCGCAGCAGGCTCATGGTCATCGGCGTGCTGCCGTTGCCGCCAAGTAATTCGCGGTAGAACGCGTCGAAATAGCTGGGCCGCAGCGCGACAGAGACGACCCCGGCAAACGAGCCGTCGGCGGCGCGACGCTCCACGCCGGTATTGAATAGCTGTTCGCCCGTCACGTGTCCCGCCATTACCTTCGAGACATGCTCGAGGCTCTTGCTGTCCCGAATGCCGATGAAATCGTCGCGCTCGGCAATCGACAGCACTGGAGCGGGATAGAAACGGCTGGTGGCGAGCAGGTCGCCCTCGTGGCCGAAAATCGATACGGCCGCAACCTGCGGGTAGCCGCCGCCCATCGTGCGCAGCTTCTCGTGAATCTCGCGTTCCTGCGCGCGCACGCCGTTGTCGTCCAGACCTTGCGTCAGATCCACGACGCGCGCGTCCAGCGTCTCGTTCATGTCGAACACTTTCAACGCATGTTCTTCCGCCACGCGCACGGTGCGCAGCGTCACGTCGGTTGCGTCGGCCATGCGGGTGCGCAGATCGCTGAACGCCATTGCCGCGACGTACACGCACGGCAGCACAATGGCTGTGATCAACAACGCGATCAGCGTGATGCGGCGGACATGGAAATTCTGCTCCGGCACGGCCGGGAAACGCGCCTCGTCCTGGCGGCTAGCGGGGCTGCGGCTCGCTTCGGGCTGGTCGAACCGGTCAGGTGTCATGGTCGATAACGCGAAGGTCGTTCGGAACGAAAGGGCGAGAAATCGGGCCGGAAATCGGTTTCATACAAAAAGCATAGACAGGCAGCGGCAGGCCGGGTATCTGTGACTCATGGTCGCGCCATGATTTGTCTGCCGTTTGAATCAGTGACAAATCGAGAAGCGCAAACGTACACAAAAGTATAAATGTAAAAGAAAGCCTTCGAAATCTACCAAAATATTTTCATAAGCAGTGTCCAATGGGAAAATCTCTTTAATCAAAGCGAAATTGGCGTATTGCCTTTCCGCCGTTTTACTTCGAAAATCGCCGTCATCACAAATAATGTGTCCGCCATGTTCGGATGCATCTGCCGCGAGGGCCGCCAGACAACGCGCACAACGCGTGACCGAAGGCGTTCGCGGAATCAGGCGCGCGGCAAGGGGACCAGCCCGATCCGTGAAGCCGCGCGGATTCATCTACGGGGTAGGCTTCGAACATGCCGGTCATAGCCGTCGTCCACCGTGCTCGCACGCATCCATGCGCGCCCACGGCTTCCGTCAAAAGCGCCGCAGTGCGCTCTCTCCCCGCTCGTTTGCAAGCTGCATTCTCGCAAGCTTCAGCTCGCTTTACCGCTAGTCGACAGACTGCGCGCTAAAGAAACTGACTCTATCCGCCGTTAACGCGCAAGAGCTTATTCTGCTTACCGACCCGCCCATGCCTTTGCCCATTGTGATCGCCGACGATTCATTGCTTGCCCGCAAGGTGCTCACCAAGGCATTGCCGCCGGACTGGGATGTCGACGTGTCCTACGCGACGAACGGGCGCGAAGCGCTCGGCCTGTATCGCGAAGGCAAGGCGTCGGTGATGTTCCTCGATCTGACGATGCCGGACATGACCGGCTATCAGGTGCTGGAAGCCTTGCAGCATGAGGACCTGAACACCTTCGTCATTGTCGTTTCCGCCGATGTTCAACCGATGGCCCAGTCGCGCGTGCGCGCGCTCGGCGCCGCCGCATTCATCGCCAAGCCCGTGACGCCCGAGGCGGTACTTCCCATCCTCAAGGAGTACGGGTTGTATGTCTGAGCCAGTCCTCACCGAAGACCGGCGCGACGCGCTGCAGGAGGTCGCCAATCTGGCGATGGGTCAGGCCGCGACGCGTCTCGCGCGTCTGCTCGATGCGTTTATCGAATTGTCGGTGCCGCGCGTGAAGGTGGTGGCGGTGAGCGAGGCGGCAGCGGCGCTACGCGAAATGACCGGGATCGAGGACACGGTGAGCGCGGTGCGTCAGGGTTTTCGTTCCGACATCAAGGGCGAAGCGCTGGTGATCTGCCGCAGCGACAGCATCGACCAGTTGTGTGCGCTGGTGAGCGATCCCTATTCGCGCTCGAGCTACGAGGCGGTGAGCCAGCAGGAACTCGTATTCGACGTCGCGAACGTGCTGACGGGCGCGTGTGTCTCGTGCATTCTCGACCAGCTCGGGCGCACGCCGGTGTTCTCCGCGCCGGGCCTGCTCGGCGAAGCAATGACGCTCGACGACGTATTCCAGCCCGGCGTCCTGCAATGGGAAGTTGCGCTGCTGGTCGAGGTCAACTTTGCGCTCGAGGATCAGAGCTTCCGCGCGCACCTCGTGATGCTGATGGCCGAAGAATCGATCCGCCATATGAACGAGGCGCTCGACGAGTTGCTATCCAGCTTATGAATGTGCCTGTGGACTCGTTGAGCGACCTGGTTGTCGAACGTGTGGGTTTCGGCATCTTCGTGCTCGATCGCGAGATGAACGTGCTGATGTGGAACCGCTTCATGCAGGACCACAGCGGGTTGTCGCAGGAACAGGTGGTCGGCAAATCGCTGTTTGCGAATTTTCCGGAATTGCCGCGCGTGTGGCTGTCGCGCAAGATCGAAAGCGTATTTCAGCTCGGCAGCTTCGCGTTCAGTTCGTGGGAGCAGCGCCCGTATCTCTTCAAGTTCGACCACGACCGGCCGATTACCGGCGGCGTCGATTTCATGCAGCAGGACCTCACGTTCATGCCGCTGATGCGCGATCGCGAGGTGGTGGCCGTGTGCGTGACGATCTCCGATGTCACGCACGTCAGCATCGTGCAGCGCGAACGGGAAGAAGCGGTAGCCAAGTTGCAGGAATACGCGGACCGCGACGGGTTGACGGGGATCGCCAACCGGCGTTACTTCGAAGCGCGCCTGCGCGATGAATACACGCGCTGGCAGCGCTACGGCGGCGAGATGTCCGTCCTGCTGTTCGATCTCGACCACTTCAAGAAAATCAACGACCAGTTTGGCCACGGGGTCGGCGATACGGTGTTGCGCGTCATGGCGCAGCGCGTCGCCGAAGTGGTGCGGGCGCAGGATACATTCGGGCGCTTCGGCGGCGAGGAATTTGCGTTGCTGCTGCCGTGTACGCCGCTCGAAGACGCCATGCGGGTCGCGGAAAAGATTCGTTGCACGATCGCCGACACGCCGGTCGAAGTCCAGGGCACGAGCGTGCCGGTAACGGCCAGCGTCGGCGGCGCGGCGGCGCGCGCAGGCGTGCCGGCGTACGACGTGCTCATCAACGAAGCCGACGCGGCGCTCTATAGTGCGAAACGACAGGGACGCAACCGCTCGGTGGCGTTCTCCTGAGTTTTCCGGCCATGCCGGCGCGAGGCGCCTGGCAGGAAGGCCTGCCAGCAGGCGTCCCCGGCCGCTCTTCCGGCCCTTATTCGCCCCGGAAACTGCGGCATCTCACAAACGTTGTTATACTTTTCGCCGTTTCCGGCATCCCTGCCGGGTGTTTCGCGCGTGTCCGCGCGCGCGGGCCGTCTGCGTTGCGCAGTAGGCATTAAAACTTCTTGAACGCCTTTCAGCGGGCGCCTCCAGCGGAGATCGTCTTGGCTGTTTCCAATCTTGTCGTGGACGATACAGAAATCGACGCCGCTGCCGCCACGTCCGGCAGCTCGTTTTATCTTGCGATGCGCATCCTGCCGGCCGCGCAGCGCGATGCGATGTATCAGGTCTACGCCTTTTGCCGCGCTGTCGACGATATCGCCGACAGCGATCTGCCGCGCGCCGAACGCGCCGCCGCGCTCGAGCGCTGGCGCGCCGACATCGACGCGTGCTATGCCGGCGCACCGCGCGCGTCGTTGCGCGCGCTGACGCGGCACATTCATACGTTTCACCTGCAACGCGAAGATTTTCACGCGATGATCGACGGCATGGCGATGGATGCCGCCGCCGACATTTGCGCCCCCGACGAGGCTACGCTCGACCTGTACTGCGACCGGGTCGCCAGTGCGGCGGGCCGTCTATCGGTGAGGATATTCGGGATGCAGGACGAGCCGGGCCATCTGCTCGCGCATCATCTGGGCCGTGCGCTGCAACTGACCAATATCCTGCGCGACATCGACGAAGACGCCGGCATCAACCGCTGCTACCTGCCGCACGAATTGCTGGCGCGCGAAGGCATCGCTGTGACGAGCCCCACGCAGATCGCCGACGATCCGTCGCTGCCGCGTGTTTGCGCCACGCTTGCCGAGCGGGCCAAGGAACATTTCGCCGCTTCCGACGCGATCATGGATCGCGAGCCGCGCAATCACGTGCGTGCGCCGCGCATCATGTCGGGCGTCTATCGCGTGTTGCTCGAACGAACGCTCGAGCGTGGTTTCGACATTCCGCGTACGAAGGTCAGCAAGCCGAAACTGCGCATGCTGTGGATCGTCGCGCGGTACGCGCTCTTCTGAGCTGATGCCGAAGCTCATCCATGTGATTGGCGCCGGCCTCGCCGGCCTGGCCGCAGCGGTGCAATTGCAGCGCCGCGGCGCGCAAGTCGTGCTGCATGAGGCGGCGTCCGAGGCTGGCGGCCGTTGCCGTTCGTATTACGACGCCCAACTGGGCGCGACCCTCGATAGCGGCAATCACATGGTGCTGTCGGGCAATACCGCCACGCTCAACTATGTGCGCGCGATCGGCGCCGCCGACGAACTGGTCGGCCCGGCGCAGCCCGACTATCCGTTCGTGGATCTCGCGACGCAGGCGCGCTGGATCGTACGCATGTCGCCGGGCCTGCTGCCCTGGTGGATCTTCGACGCGAACGCGCGTGTGCCCAATACCGGCCCGAGCGACTATCTGACGCTGCTGCCGCTGCTGTTCGCGAAGCCCGCGCGCACTGTCGCGCAGACCATGCGTTGCAATGGTCCACTGTGGGACCGTCTGCTGCGGCCGCTGTTTCTCGCAATGCTCAATGTCGAGCCGCGTGAGGCGTCGGCGGAGCTGACGGGTGCGATGGTCAGGGAAACGCTCGTTGCCGGCGGTCTCGCGTGCCGGCCGCTGATAGCGCGCAATGGTTTGAGCAGTGCGTTTGTCGACCCGGCGCTGCGTCTGTTGCAGCATGGCGGCGCGGCAATCCGGCTCGGCTCGCGTCTGCAGGATATGGTGTTTGCCGACACCGGCCCGGCACGCGTCTCGGCACTGAATTTCGCGGACGAAAGCATCGCGCTCGACGCGAACCAGGCCGTGGTGCTCGCGGTGCCGCCGGACGTTGCCCAGACGCTCGTGCCCGGCTTGCGCTCGCCCGCTCGCTTCGCGGCAAACGTCAGTGTGCATTTTGCCGTCGAGCCGCCGTTCGGTATGGCGCCCGTCACGGGACTGCTCAATGCAACGGCCACCTGGCTGTTCGCCTTCGAGGGCCGCGTGTCGGTCACCGTGAACGCCGCCGAGCGTCTGCTCGACATTCCGCACGAAGCGCTCGCCAAAACCGTCTGGGCCGAAGTGGCTCAGGCCGCCAATCTGCCGGTCGAGCCAATGCCGGCCTGGCAGGTCGTGACGGAACCACGCGCGATGTTTGCCGCTTTGCCGGATCAGGAAACGCTGCGCCCCGGCACGCGCACTCGCTGGAACAATGTGATGCTCGCGGGCGACTGGACGGCTACCGGCCTGCCCGCGACGATCGAAGGGGCGATCCGCTCCGGCCAGAAGGCCGCGGACACGCTGCTGAATCAACCGATGGAACGCCGATGAACGACTTATCTCAAGCTCAGCCGCTGGACGCCGTCCTGCCTGGATTCGCCGAGGCGGCGCCGAATGTGCCGAACCTGATGCCGGATGCCGCCTCCGCTACCGCGTCGCAAGCGGTCGCAACGTCGCTCGATGCCGCGATCACGCGCGCCACCGACGCAATCCTCGCCGCGCAGAATCCGGACGGCCACTGGGTCTACGAACTCGAAGCCGACGCGACGATTCCCGCCGAATATGTGCTCCTCGTCCACTATCTCGGTGAGACGCCGAACCTGGAACTGGAGCAGAAGATCGCCCGCTATCTGCGCCGCATCCAGATGGCGGACGGCGGCTGGCCGCTCTTCACCGACGGCGCGCTCGATATCAGCGCCAGCGTGAAGGCGTACTTCGCACTGAAAATGATCGGCGACTCGCCGGATGCCGAGCACATGGTTCGCGCTCGCGAAGCGATTCTGGCGAACGGCGGCGCGGAAACGGTGAACGTGTTCACGCGGATTCTGCTTGCGCTGTTCGGCGTGGTGTCCTGGCGCGCCGTGCCGATGATGCCCGTGGAAATCATGCTGTTGCCGTCGTGGTTCCCGTTCCATCTGTCGAAGGTGTCGTACTGGGCGCGTACGGTGATCGTGCCGCTGCTGGTGCTGAACGCGAAGCGGCCGGTGGCGCGCAATCCCCGTCGCGTGCGTATCGACGAGCTGTTCCGCGGCGCGCCGGTGAACACCGGCATGCGCGAGCGGGCGCCGCATCAGCATCAGGGCTGGTTCCGCTTCTTCAGCGGGGTGGACGTCATGTTGCGTATGGTCGACGGCCTGTTCCCCAAGGTGACGCGCGACCGCTCGGTGCGCGAAGCCGTGCGCTTTGTCGACGAACGGCTGAACGGTGAAGACGGCCTCGGCGCGATTTTCCCGGCCATGGCCAACTCGGTGATGATGTACGACGTGCTCGGCTACCCGGCCGATCATCCGAACCGCGCGATTGCACGCCAGTCGATCGAAAAGCTGCTGGTTATCAAGGATGACGAAGCATATTGTCAGCCCTGTCTGTCGCCGGTATGGGATACCTCGCTCGTGGCGCACGCGCTGCTCGAAACCGGCGAAGCGCATGCCGAGCAAGCGGCTGAACGCGGGCTCGCATGGCTGCGTCCGCTGCAGATTCTCGATGTGCGCGGCGACTGGATCTCGCGCCGTCCGAATGTGCGTCCCGGTGGCTGGGCGTTCCAGTACAACAACGCGCACTATCCGGACGTCGACGATACGGCGGTCGTGGCGATGGCAATGCAGCGCTCGGCGGCGCTGACGCAATCGGATGTGGATCGCGAAGCCATTGCGCGGGCGCGCGAATGGGTGGTCGGCATGCAAAGCAGCGACGGCGGCTGGGGTGCGTTCGAACCGGAAAACACGCAGTACTACCTGAACAACATTCCGTTCTCCGATCATGGCGCGCTGCTCGATCCGCCAACCGCGGATGTCTCCGGCCGCTGCCTGTCGATGCTCGCGCAACTCGGCGAATTTCCGAAGACCAGTGAACCGGCGCAGCGCGCGCTCGATTACATGCTGAAGGAACAGGAAGCGGACGGCAGCTGGTACGGCCGCTGGGGCCTGAACTACATCTACGGCACGTGGACCGCGCTGTGTTCGCTGAACGCCGCCGGTTTGCCGCACGACGACCCGCGCATGAAGCGCGCCGCGCACTGGCTTCTGTCGATCCAGAACGAGGACGGCGGCTGGGGTGAGGGCGGCGAGAGCTACAAGCTCGACTATCGCGGCTACGAGCGCGCGCCGAGCACCGCTTCGCAAACCGCGTGGGCGCTGATGGGCCTGATGGCGGCGGGCGAGGTCAATCACGAGGCGGTGGCGCGCGGCGTCGCGTATTTGCAGCGCGAACAGCGCGAGCACGGCCTGTGGGATGAAACGCGCTTCACGGCGACGGGGTTCCCGCGCGTGTTCTATCTGCGTTATCACGGCTATCGCAAGTTCTTCCCGTTGTGGGCGCTGGCCCGTTTCCGTCATCTGAAACGTAACGGGCTGACGCGCGTCGCGGTCGGGATGTAACGGATGACGTTTTCGACTACGCCGGCAGCCGGTATCGGCCACGGCGCGTTGCCGGTGATCGTGGTGACGGGGATGGCGTTCGAGGCGCGCATCGCGCGCGGCAACGGTGTCGAGGTGGTCTACGCGGCGCGCGCCGATCTGCTTGAGCGGGCGTTGAGTGCAGCGGTCGCGCGCGGTTGCTCGGGGATTGTCAGTTTCGGCACGGCGGGTGGTTTGGCGCCCGATCTGGCGCCGGGCACGCTGATCGTTGCGGAGGCTGTCGAGGGACCATTTGGGCGGCTCGAGACCGACCGGCCATGGGCCGACAGGCTCGCCGCCGCATTATCGACGGGACCGCTCGCGGCACGTTTGCGACGCGGCCTGATGGCGGCGGTGACCGCGCCTTTAGTCAGCGCTGACGACAAGGGCGTGCTGCATCGCTCGACGGGCGCTTTGGCCGTCGACATGGAATCGCACATTGCCGGCGCCACGGCCGCTGCGCATGGGCTGCCTTTTGCGGTGTGCCGCGCGATTGTCGATCCGGCGTGGCGGACCCTGCCTTCGGCTGCAACGGCGGGCTTGCGCGACGACGGCACGACTGCGTTAGGGCCGATTTTGCGGGAGCTGCTGCGGCAGCCGTCGCAGCTCGGAGCGCTGATTCAGGTCGCGGTCGATGCGCGCGCGGCGCGGACCTCGCTGGTGCAGGCGCGGCATGCTATGGGCGAGGCGGGGGTTTTGCGGTTGGGGGTTGCCTGAGGGGCGCCGTTTGCGGTGGCTGCGCTGCCGCTCTTCGCTGGTAATTCAGTGTCTGTTGAAATACTAGGGAAAACCCTTATATTTGGTACAATGTCAGTGTTAACCCTAGGTTCGGGCGCCTGCTCAACCTCGGTGCCTTCAGACACGGAGTACCAGATGAATTTTCATACCAGGAAGTGGGTCAAGCCCGAAGATCTCAACCCCAACGGTACGCTGTTCGGTGGCAGCCTCCTGCGCTGGATCGACGAAGAAGCCGCTATCTATGCAATCTGTCAGCTCGACAACCAGCGGGTTGTGACCAAGTTCATGTCCGAGATTAATTTTGTCAGCTCCGCGAGGCAGGGAGACATCATTGAACTCGGGATGACGGCTACGCATTTCGGTCGTACGTCTATTACGCTTCGGTGCGAAGTGCGCAACAAGATTACCCGGAAGAGTATTTTGACCGTCGAGAAGATGGTATTCGTTAATCTCGATGAGAAGGGTGAGCCGGCGCCTCATGGGCGAACGCAGATCCGATATGCGGATGAGGCGTTTGCCAGGTATCAGGGGGCGTCTTTGCCTTTGCAGGCTGCGGCTGGCTCTGATGATGAGGTTGGCGCTGCGCGGGCTGAGGTTGAGAGTCTGCATTAAGGTTTGTTTTTTTTGCCTTTCCTTGTTGTGTTAGTTAGTGGTTTATTAGCGTTGCCCCTGTGCGGCGCATTTCTACCGTTTCACTGAGTTGCTTGGTATCCCATAAGCCAACAAAATCAGGCCCTTACGTTGCGCGACGGTGTTTGAGGTTGCAGCGGGGCTCAGGTGGAATTTCTCCTAATCTTGCCCTACGCTCCGTTGTTCAGCCTCAGACCAAAAACCAACGAGGGCACACCATGGCACGTCACACCATAAATCAGAAGTTTGTCGAAAACCTTCATCGCCAGAGTGGCACCGGCAAGTATCAGGAATTTGCAGATGACGCGCTACGTGGCTTTGGCGTGAAGGTCACCCGCGGCGGCATAACCATTACTACCGCTGGACGGCACCAGGCGACAAACACCCTCGCACGACGGTGGGCCACTATCCCGGCATAGCCCCGAGCGCGGCGCGTGAACTAGCGAAGAAGCAAGCCGCGACGACGATGTAACGATACCGACGAAGCGAGCCGCGCGTGACGCGAACGCTGACCGGGCCAAGGTGGTCCCGACCGTGGGGGAGTTTCTGAGGGAAACATACGCCCAATACTTCCACGGCAAGTCAAAAAATAAGGATGGCGCGAAGCGAACCATCACCGACCGTTGCAACGATTTTGCTGCGCTCATGTGATGAACGTTGCAATCAGCGCTACCTGATTGAATTGCTTGTCGAGACTGCAGAAAGCTACGAACGCGAACTTGAGTGTGATCGAGAGCTATACCAGGTGATTGCACTCGACTCACGCGGTATTCCGCACAAACGCATTACTGCTCGTAATGCCGAGAAGTTGCTTTCTGAAGCATCCGCAACGTGTGACCAAGACACGCGCGAAACCCCGAGCGCTGTTAAACAGCGCTCCATAGAGTTGGCACACTAGCCCCCACACGGCGGTGACGCCGCATAGCCGGTAAGACGGCGCAAGAACATGCGTCGTTCCATTACCTTCCGACTCGTATCGTCTGACTGTCCTCACGGAAATTTCCTGGTCTTCACCGGATGGGGCTGATTGTTACTTTGGATTCCTCTGCTTACGCTCGTAAACATTACGATTGATTACGAGGGTTTCAATTACATAACCTTTGCAGGCCCACGCCAAAGGTTAGGGAAACACGCGCTTTCGCTGACGGCTTTGGTGCAGCGCGAGGCAGGAGATGTCTGAAAACAAAAACCTCAGGGACGCCATTATGCGAAATACGAGACGTAAAGAAACACAGGGTCCGCATTCCACGTCCGGTCAACCCCATCTTTCAAACACGGCGGGAAAGCAACGAAGCGTTGCAACCGCCGTTGCCGCTGTTCTTCTTTCTCTCGCGCTTGGTGCATGCGGTGGAAGTAGCGGCGGGGATTCGACAAAACAAACAACGCCGCAATCGCAAGAATCGAAAACGCTTGAACAAACAGCCTCGCTGGCGGCGCAGAACCCGACCACTCCGTTGGCACTGTCCCTGAAGATGAATACAAGCAATCTTGGAGCGGACGCTTCCGTGGATCGTTTCATCATCAAGTACAAGGATGGCACCTCAGAGAACAAGTCAACCTCGGCAGTGCAGTCCCGGCTTGACCGGTTAAGCGGGGCATTCCCGGCGAAGGCCCGCCACTCGCGCCGCATGGGCATCGGCTCTGATGTTGTGCAGACTGCACGCAAGTTGAACGGCGCGGAGGCAAGAGCCTTTATGCGCGCTGTCGCTTCGGACCCGGATGTGGAGTTCATTGAGCCGGATAGGGAAATGTCCGTGATGAGCGCGCCGAACGATCCCGAATATAGCCGTCAGTGGTATCTGGCATCGAACCAGAATCCCGGCCAAAAAATGGCCGGAATACGGGCTGAGGGAGCATGGGACGTGGGCACTGGTGCCGGCTCGGTTATCGCTGTGATCGATAATGGTGTCACCAATCACAGCGACCTGAACGCAAACTATTTGCCTGGCTATGATTTTTGGTCTAGGACGAGCGGGGGGCAATGGGATGAATCCAGGTATCACTGGGGAAACGAGTTGCAAAACCACGCTGTGGCACGGTACACACGTTGCTGGTATCGCGGCGGCGCTGACAAACAACGGCATCGGTATCGCAGGGATCGCACCTGCAGCAAAGATCCTATCGGTTCGCGCGATGAACGCTTGCGGGCGCGGCGTTGACTCGGATATCGCAGACGGAATCACTTGGGCCGCTGGAGGAAGTGTGCCCGGCGTGCCTACCAACTCCAACCCTGCGAATATCATCAATCTAAGCCTTGGAGGCGTTGGTGACTGCGGCAGGACCCTTCAGAGCGCCATCAATTTTGCGACCAGCAAGGGGGCCGTAGTGGTAGTCGCCGCTGGCAACAATGGCATCGACGCGACAAACTGGTCTCCCGCAAACTGCCAGAGCGTCATCACGGTCGGCGGTAGCAACGGTAACGGCACAAATTACGTGACATCAAACTTTGGTCCATACGTAGACGTAGCTGCGCCTGGCGGCACGATCTGGTCTACCTATAACAGCGGCTCTGTCGCACCGGGCGTGGAAAGCTACGCTTACATGGACGGAACGTCAATGGCCGCCCCTCAGGTCGCCGGTGTGGTCGCACTCGCACGGTCTGTTGCACCCAAGTCGCTAACTACTGCGGAGATGCGAACCTTGGTGCAGCAGAACGTTCAGCCATTCGCTCCACAGCAACCAGATCAACCGATTGGCTCGGGCATTCTGGACGCGACCGCAACGGTAAACGCAGCGAAATCGGGAAAGATTCCGTCAGCGGCCGACTTTACCTGCTCACAGCATTCCGAAATGATGCAGATCACCTGCACGGACCTCTCCACTGCAAGAGGTAGCGCGACTATTGTTTCCTGGGCATGGAATTTCAGCGCAGGTAGCACGGATATGGTGAGAACTCAATCGTTAAACCCGTACGTGAATTACGAATATGCTGGTGTTTATCCGATCCGTTTGACCGTCACGGATAGCAACGGCGCCAAGAGTACATACACGCGCCCATTTTTGGTGAAACCACCTGCCATTTTCTCAATGGACTTTGGCAGATCTACCACGCTGTTTCTGGAAGACGGTCATATGGTCTACTACGAGCTTACTGTCCCGACGGGTACGAAGAGCATTAGCGTAACGCTCGCACCCGGGCAGCCGAGTGATACGGCATGGCTCTATCTCAAGGCAGGAACGCCTACGGTGTTGAACGCGAACTGTCAGTCAGGCATGGGCGGAGCCAAGACCGCGAGTTGTACGATGGATAACCCGGCTGCTGGGGTCTACTACGCGATTGTGTCTGCACATGCGAACCTTCGCAGTACGCTGACGACCAATCTCACGAAATAACAAAAAAGAAGATAAACACGTTCGACATGATCCCTGCATCGCGATGCAGGGATCATGTCGAGTCCGCGATACACCATGTGCGCAAACACCGAAAGACTCTCATGGAAGCTCGCATGACTAAAATAAATACCGTTCTGTTAAATTCACTTCTCGCGCGCGCTGATGCACGGTTCGGTGCTAACAAGATGCATAACGTCGAACTACCACTCGCTTCATGCCAGCTTCGTGACAGCTTGACGCTGATCGAATCACTCATAAAGGCAAACCGCCCCGACCAGTTGGAAGCCGCGATCGCCCAAGTTAGAGCCCGATTCTGCAAGGACGCAGATGCGCTCAAGGATCTCGCACTTCTACTGAACAGAAGTGACTATTTCAAGGAAGCGTTAGACGTCGCTCGGCAAGGGCTTGCACTGGATCCTGACCATCCGTTATTGCATCACAATGCGGCCCGCGCCCTAAGCATACGCGGTGATCCGGCCAGCAGCAGGCACCACGGAGAAGAGGCGACCAGATTACTTCCTGACGTCCCGCAACTAAAGTTTCAACTCGCGGGAACCCTACTGGCGCTAGGGGAATTCGACGAAGGCTGGAGAAGGTATAGAGCGTTCCACGATATACCGGAAAACGCGAAGGACCTCGTGAGGCCACCCTATCCAGAATGGAGCGGCCAGTCAGTCGAGGGTTGCCGTTTCCTGATGGTCGGCGAACAGGGGCGCGGGGATGAGATTCAGTGCTTGAGATTCGCGGATTGGCTGCATCGCCAGGGTGCAATCGTAGACGTGCTTGTTAGTCGGCCAGTCGCCGAGTTGGCGCGGAGCATGAAATCTATTAGCACGGTTCACGTTCACCTTCCTAGCGTCCACTATGATTTCTGGAGTTACATGCTCCGAATGCCAGGGCATATGAAGTTAGACCTGACAATGCTTCCTGGTCGTGTCCCCTACGTCTGCCCGCCTCCGCAATCGGTAATCCACTGGCGAAAAATCCTTGAAGCAGTTTCGCCGCGTATTGCCGGCGAACGGCGGGTCGGAATAGTGTGGGCTGGCAGTCCTTATCATGTTCTAGACCGGTTCCGCAGTGTTGAGCTTGGCAACATGAAACCAATTTTCTCCCTTCCTGGCTTAACCTGGTTTTCCGTGCAGAAAGGTGAACGTGAGCGTGAAACCGAGAGCCTCGGGGTCGATTTCGACGTGTACACACTTGGGCCGCAGATTGAAGACTTTTCCGATACGCTTGCAATCCTGCATTCGCTTGACCTCCTGATTACTGTAGACACGTCCGTCGCGCACCTCGCGGGCGCAGCGGGCCTGCCTGTATGGACACTGGTTCCAGCCTATACGGAATGGCGATGGCTTACCGACAGAACCGACAGTCCATGGTATCCGTCGATGCGGCTGTTCCGCCAACGTGACCTCGGCGATTGGACCGCCGTGATTGAGGAAGTGCGCGACGCGCTGTGCGAGTGGAGCGAGACGCCGCACTCCCGTACTTCATAGGTCATGTCGTCCGCAATCGTCTAAACATGCGAAACGTTTCACTGCTGCCGCTGTGATGGACCGCGCACCACAGACTGAGATTGAATTCGCGCTGCGGCTTTCGCCCGGTCACAGCGCTTATGGCGCGCAGGCGTGAGCGGCGCACCGATTCTCCAGTGTCGGGCTTTAGCAGGAACTCGCCGCGCTGAAGTTGTTCAACTTGTCGTGCCAGTGAAACTTTGCCCCGTTCTCTAACGCGCGAACGCCCCCCGATCCTCTGGATCGCGCAAGGCGCGCCTCGTTCGCCCCGCTGTCCATGCCCCGTACTCCCTATATGGATCGACAGACGTGAGATGCGCCTCATCCGACGAAACACCGGCACGCGCTGGATAGCTGCGCGCCGTCAAAACACACTGTCGGACTGAGGGTAACCGTCAGTCTTTACGTAAGCGCTGCACGAGCGCCGTCTTGACAGGCGCGCGGGATCTTCAGGCGTTTGCGCGAAGCTGGTCCGCAACGACCCACGGCATGAGTTCGTCAACGCGGTTGATCGCGTGGTCGGCGAT
>NZ_JCAQOZ010000053.1:0-31991 GCF_059567945.1 Paraburkholderia sp. BGA-UO-ETr-F12
ACTGTTCAAGCAGCTCGGCGGGAATTGCCGGCAGGTCTACCGGCTTGGCTTTCGGTTTGCGAGGCATAGTCACTCCTTGGCGACATGTTATGCCTCAAACACGAAATTACTGACAGGCCCACGCTGACGCACAGCTTGCCGGACGAATGGACAGCGCAGGGAGGCTGACGGGGGGCAAAACCAGAACGAAAACGCCCGAATCAGCCACCGGTAAAAAATAAGCGGGGCGCCGAAGCGCTCCAAAAAATACGACAGCACGAAACCAGCACCCACTGGTTTGCTGGCAGACCTTTCCGGCGAGCGCGCAGTGCGAGTCGGGAGGTATGACTGCTTTGTCACTGAGGTGGAATGTGCGAGGAGACAGATTCCAGATGCACCACTACCGCGGCTGTGCGGGGGACCCGCTTAAGAGCTAGCGGTGTAAAGCCGCTTTCTTTTGCCTACTTTTCTTTGCGGCAGGCAAAGAAAAGTAGGTGCCGCCCCGCACAGGGGCAACACTAATAGACCACTAACAAAGCAAGGAAAGGCCAAAGGCTAAACACCAAAGGCCAGAACCGATAAATCAAACCACCACCCGCTCCACATCATCCCTCAACGCAACATCAAAAAACCGCCCTTGTGCCTCAGCACCAGCCCTCACATAAGCCCGATTAACCCCACTAATCACAGCCCGAATCGAAGCCGTGACAAGGTTGGCATCGATGCCAACTCCAAAAGCACTCCCAACCACATCAGCCCCGGCCATCTCGGCGACAGCCACAGCACGAGCATCGGCACCCTGAGTCAAAGCCCGCTCCTCATAGTGCTGAATCCGCACAGGCACACCAATCGCGTGCATCAACGCATCAAGCGGCCCATTCCCTTCGCCATTCAGCACGCGCCGCGAGCCATTGATCTCGACGGTGAGCTTGATATGCTCACGCCCATCGTGTTCAGACAGACTATGTCCAACATAGTGAATCGGCGCAGTACTGCGCACATACTCCTGCTGGAACAATTCCCAGATCTGCGAAGGCGTAACTTCCTGACCGCTGTCATCGGTAAACTGCTGCACAGCAGAGCTAAAATCGACCTGCAAGCGCCGCGGCAGCACCACCCCATAGCTCTGCTCGAGCAAGTAGGCAATCCCGCCCTTACCGGACTGACTATTCACGCGAATCACCGAATCATAGGTGCGACCGAGATCGCTCGGATCGATCGGCATATACGGCACTTCCCACATCGCATCCGGTTTCTGCACAGCAAAACCCTTCTTGATCGCATCCTGATGCGAACCGGAGAACGCGGTGAACACGAGATCGCCGACATACGGATGACGCGGATGCACCGGCAACTGCGTGCATTCCTCGGCGGTACGCGCGACTTCATTGATATTCGAAAAGTCGAGTTCAGGATCGATGCCCTGCGTGTAGAGATTCAACGCCAGCGTCACGAGATCGACATTACCGGTGCGCTCGCCGTTGCCGAACAAACAGCCTTCGATCCGATCCGCTCCAGCCATCACAGCCAGCTCCGCGGCAGCCACCGCGGTACCCCGATCGTTATGCGGATGCACCGAAACGATCAACGAATCGCGACGCGCAAGATTGCGGTGCATCCATTCGATCTGGTCGGCGTAGACGTTCGGCGTCGCCATTTCCACGGTAGCGGGCAGGTTGACGATCGCTTTGTGCTCGGGCGTCGGCTGCCAGATATCGAACACGGCGTCGCACACTTCCTTGGCGAATTCGAGTTCGGTGCCGCTGAACACTTCCGGACTGTATTGCAGCGTGAAGTGGGTTTCCGGCGCGGCATCGGCGAGACGCTTCATGGTGCGCGCCGCATTCTGTGCGAGTTCTTTCACGCCGCTCTTGTCGAGGCCGAATACGATACGGCGGAATTCGGGCGCGGTGGCGTTGTACAGATGGACGATGGCGCGCGGTACACCACGCAAGGATTCGAAGGTGCGTTCGATCAGGTCGTCGCGAGCTTGCGTCAATACTTCGATCGTAACGTCGTCGGGGATATGACCGCCTTCGATCAACTCGCGGACGAAATTGAAGTCGGTTTGCGAGGCAGACGGAAACGCGACTTCGATTTGCTTGAAGCCGATCTGCACCAGCGTCTTGAACATGCGCATCTTGCGTTGCGCGTTCATCGGCTCGAACAGCGCCTGATTGCCGTCACGCAGATCGGTACTCATCCAGATCGGCGCACGCGTAATGCTGCGCGACGGCCACTGGCGGTCCGTCAAGTTGATGGGCTTGAACGAGCGATATTTGGTAGCAGGGTTTTTCAACATTTTCATCATCCTTGGGATCGATCAACCTGGGTGTCGACCGGACGACGAACAGACAAAAGCATGGCCGCCGGTCGGAAACCGGGGCTGGGTCAGTTACTGGGGAATTGAGCGGTGCTTCGGGTGTTTCAGATGGAAGCGCGCAGCAGCAGACCTAGCCCGGTAGAGCGGGCTAGTAGTAGCGATAGGGTGGTCTGGGCGCGGTACATAGTGCGCAATATGAACATACTATTGAGATCGCGTCAAGCGGAGCGCACCAAGGCGTGGGCCGGCCGGAGGAGGCTTATCGTGCCGGGCAGCGCGCTGGGACTGCTCTGGAACCCGAGCGCGGCAAGCCTGTCACCTGGGCTTCACGAAACGCAAGGTCATGCGGTCCGATTCGCCGATCGCTGCATATTTCGCCCGGTCGACGTCATGGCCTTTATACGTGGGCGGCAGCGACCATACGCCATTCGGATAATTTTTCGTGTCACGTGGATTGCTGTTCACCTCGCTTTGGGCGGCCAGTTCGAACCCTGCCGCGCGGGCGTGCTCGATGACATAGGCTTCGGTCACATAGCCGCTGTCGATGGTCTGTTGCAGGGAGGTGCCCGGCGCCGCGCGATGTTCTTCGACACCGAGAATGCCGCCCGGTTTAAGTGCCGCGTAGAAGGCACGCAGGTTCGCGTCGATCTCGCCGTCCTTGATCCAGTTGTGGATATTGCGGAACGTCAGCACCTCGTCGACGCTGCCATTGGCCGGAAAACCACTGAACTGGCCGGCGCGCAGCGTGCCGACCACCACGTTGCCGTAGATAGCCGGCGTGTTCGCCAGCTTTTGGGCGAAAGAGGCTCGGCCGGCCTGTTCTTCGGCCGCCGATGCGGCGTCCGGGCTGTCGTATTGCGCTTCGTACAGTTTGCCGTGGTCGTGCAAATAGGGCGCGAGTATTTCCGTGTACCAGCCTCCGCCCGGCGCGATCTCCAGTACGGTTTGCGACGACGCCACTTCGAAGAATTGCAGCGTTTCCTTCGGATGGCGGTAGATATCGCGTGCACGGTTCCTGTCGCTGCGCTGTGGCCCGGAGATTGCCGCATCGAGCGCGGCGGAATCGGCCGCCGTGGAAGAGTTCGACGTGGCCGGGGCGGCGCAGGCGGCCAGCAATAGCGCTGCGCTCAGGGTTGCGAGTGTGGCGCGCAGTGTGCGAGCCTGGGGCGTGGGGTAGAGGTCCATGGGCTCATTATCGGGTGCGATCCGCCCGGAAAGAAATCGCCAATCGGCATAACGATATGCGCTGGCGCTATTTGCCGCGACCGCATCGCCCGCCCCACGCCTGTTCCACACCCGCCCCACGCCTGGTTCAGATTCCGAACACAATCCGCAACGTATCGTTTTCCACGATCACAGAGACGCCGATTATCAGCAGGATCAGCGGCAGCAATGCGGTACCGTAGCGCCGGATCGGCGCGCCCAGCAACGGATGCTCCACCAGCCAGACCGCGCCCGCGCACCAGATGCCGATCATGACGACGAAGATCAGCGAGATGAACATGCCCTCGCTATGCGAATGACTTGCGTACAACGGCACATAGACGGCGACATTGTCAGAGCCGTTGGCGAGCGCGACGCAAGCCACGGTCCACCATGACGAGCCGGCGCCGGACGAAGCTGCCTTGGTCGAAGTAGTCGGTCTGGCCGGTGCATTCGTGCGCGCGACGGTGCGCGCCTCGATCTCGCGATCCGCGTTGCCGGGCCGAAAGCGCGTCCAGGCTTTGCTCACTCCCACGCCGATCGGCAAGATGCCGAGCAGGCCGACGTAGCCGGTGGGTAACCGTTCCAGCAGCGCGGCAAACAGCATCGCCCCCGCGATCAGGGCGAGCGAACCGGCGAACTGGCCGGTGATCACGCGTCGCCGCTGGCCGCCTGCTTCCGCAAGGAAAGCGAGCAGCACGAAAAGGTTGTCGATATTGGTGGCGGCATAGGCCGCCACCGAGAGCAGGGCAAGGCTGAGCATGCGGGAAAGGGAAGCGGGTCAATCACGGTGGAAAAACGGATCTGCACCCGCGAAGCAGCTTCAGCCGGAGAAACAGCGAAAACAACAGCGCGCCGCGGGCACGGGGCCGGTCAACACGATGCCGATGCCGGGCGTTGTGGTCAAGCCGTCTCTTTGTCCGGCGCGATGTGTGCGTCTCGGGCTCGATGCGTCTGCGTACTGTGCTGTGTCGCGCCTGAGCCGTTTTCATGGCTGGAGGAATGCCGGCCCGTCAGCCCGTAAGCTACAATTGCCGACGGCTTGAAAAACGGAACATCAATGAAGATTCGGATTATCTCTATCGCTTGCATGACGACCGCTGCCGCTTTGCTGGCGGCCTGCACGGCCGTCTACAAGAACTCGGATGCATGCGAGCAGTTGATGCGAAGCAAGCTGGCTGAATCGTCGCCGGATACGCTCAAGGTCAGCCACAAGGGCGTCGGCATCGATGGTTCGCGGGTGGTTGTCGAAGGATCGATCGAGCATGTGGTGACGGCCTCCGAGGTTGCGGCTTCGGCGGCCGCTTCCGCCGCACAGGCGGCGAAGGCGCCGCGTCCGGCCTCCGGTGCGCACGGGGCGTCCGCCGTTTCGGTGGTTTCCGCGGCCTCAGGCGCTGTGGCTGCGTCGAGCGCGATGGCTGGCGTGGCTTCGGACGCTATGGCCGCTTCGAGCGCCGTCGTGACCTCGGTGAAGCCGGTGAAGCCGAAAAAGACCACCACGGCCGCGGCCGCCGAATGCACGTTCCACGGCTCGACACTGGCCTTGTTCAGCTGGTTGGCGCCGGCAAAGCTGGCCTCGCCGCCTGATCCGGCCAGCGAAGCCACCGAGTAACAAGGCAATTGCGGTCCGGCCGGTCCGGGTACTTCATGCTGTGCACAACGCGTAAGGTCCGATTCCGATTCCGCTGGCGCCGGACAAGTGTCGATGCGTCCCTCAGGCCATCCTCTGGGTCAACCCTCAAGCCCCCGGCCAACCGTCAAGCCGCCCCATTCATGAGGCGGCTTTCGTTTTGTCCAGCAGTTTCAGCACACTTTCGCCGAACGCCTGCGGCCTCCCTTCAAAGCAGCGCTGTACGGCGTGTGTATCGATCAGGCGCTGCCGCAATGCAGTGCGCTCGTCGTGCTGGTCGATCATGCGTACGGCCGTGGCGATGTAAGCCTCGACGCTGTCCGTGACGGTCCACGACGGCATGCCCACGCGCTCGAACAGCGCGCCGTCGATCTGCTCGAATACCTCCGGCCCGCGTTTGCATACGCCCGGCAAGCCGAGCGTCAATGCATCGACGATACCGTTGGTGTTGCCGAACGGAAACGGGCTGAGGAACAGGTCGGATTGATTGACGCGCGCCAGATACTCAGCGTAGCCATGAAAGTCATGTACGACGGCACCTGGCACCGCTCGCACGACGACGTTGCGCAGATGGTCGAACTGCAGACCTGAGGGCACGCCCGTCATGAAGTGAAACTCGATGGGCGTCACGGCGCGCGTACCGATCTCACGGCACGCGTCGAGAAAGCCGGGATTGAGCTTCATCGCGCTGGCCGTGACAACGACTTGCAGTGTCTCGCGCGACGGCGGAATCCGCGCGACGATGTCCGGCAGCGCGACGGACGGCCGATACGGCTGTCCGTCTTTAGGCAGCTTCATCAACTGTTCGCTGAAGCAGGCAGGGTCGCCGACATAATCCTCTTCGACGCTGATGTAGTCGATCTTGTCGGAATGCGTGGTGGCCGGATGGCCGAGCGCGGCAATCTGCAATGGCGCAATGCGCAGATTGGACATGAATACCGTCAGCACGAACATGCCGACGCTCGGCATATACAGCACGTCCGGTTGTTCGGCCTCGGCAAAGTCGCGAATCGTCTTCAGGCATTCGCCGATGTATTCCGGCTCCTTCAGTTCGATGAAGCGGTCGAAGATTTTCCGTCCCGCTTCGTCGACAGCGTAATCGAAGCCGAAGCCCACCACCTCGAAATGTTCGCGCGCGGCTTCGAGCGTACGCGAGTGCGTGCGGTAGATGGAATGCGCGCCGGTGAACCACTCGAGCATGACTAGCATCACGGGCTTCCTGCCGCGCCGCGATTTGCCCTTGGCGGGCGTGCGTTTCGGTGCGGGCAGGTCGGTGAGGCCGAGTTGCGCGAGCTTGCGGCGCACCAGCACATTGATGTCCTGCTTGATCGCATGGCGCCGCGGCGTATCGGCATAGCTGCAGAACATATAGGCGTTGTGCAGCACGGCGGAGGGCAGATCGTCGAGGTCGTCGATTTGCTGCAGTTTGCCCGGCAGCCACTCCAGCAGCGCCTCGCGCTTCAGATGCGCGCTCGGGGTGCCCTTGGAGACCGGCGCCAATAAAACGAGCGCGAGTGAGGCCGCGAGGGTTTTGTCGTAGGCCCAAAGGGCGGCAAAGTCGAGTTCCAGTTCGGACTCGGTCGAATAGAGCACGCATAGCTTCTCAATGAAGCTGTCGCCCGGCAGAAACTGGGCGTTCGCCGGGCCACGAGGATTCAGGTAACGGGCGACGTGGTCCGCATTGCCTGACGCGGTGGCCGAGAACAGCAGGCCAATCCATTCGTGCAGTGTGAGCAGTAATTTAAAGCACGCAGGTGGCAGCTGAAAGTCAGGGTCGGCGAACAGCGTTGACACCGCGCTCGTCAGACGCGTGCAGAAACGTTGACGTTGCTCTTCGGGAGACAGGTCGATCAGACCCGAGGCCTGGAAACTTTCATCCAGCTCGCCGCGCGTTTGCTGAAGGCGTGCGAGCAGGGTGACGAGCTGGAGCGAGGCCTGAACATGCTGTTGCGTGTATACGAGTTGCTCGAAATGGTCGAGCGAAAAAGTGGTTTCCATCGTTTGACTAATATTAGCTATGCGGGACTAACGATATTGAGATGACGTTAGCCAGAAACGATGATTATTGCAGTCGGGGCGTATCAATTAAGTCGTGGATGACGATTGCGGAATTTTCCGCGCGCGAAAATCCGATTTGATATCAAGCACTCAGAACGCGTAATACGGACCCGGGCCGGCCGAGGTGGCGCGCGACGCGATCGCCGTATAGACCCGCCGTCCGAAAAAGAACGGCAACCCCCAGCCGAAGCTATTGCTGGCGATTCCAGCCAGATTGCTGAACGCGTTATTCGCGGATGCAAACAGCGCCCTCGAATTGCCGATCGCAAACGACACGGTATGTGACGCGCCATCGGTACCCACGATCGAGGCGCTTGCGGTTTGCGTCGAGCCCGGGCAATACCAGTAGCCGCACTGCGGCAACTGGGTATTGCGCAAGAAGAGTGCGTTCGAGCCGCTGTCGATGTAGCTCAGCGCATACGTCTGTCCGGCGCTGCTGGTCGCTACGTAACCCGTCTGCGGATTGGCCTTGAGCACACTTGCACCGCCGAGCGTGTTGTTCGCCTGGGTGCCGATGCCGAAAATCATCGAACCCGATACGTTGGCCGCGCCCGCGTCGGCGATTGCCGGCAGGTCGATCACCACGCCGTTGTTGTCGAGCGGGAATTGGCTCACTGGATTGGTGACCTGTTGCGCGAGCGCTTGCGTAGTCGCGACGCAGGCGCCACTGCTGTCGCAGCTGTAATACCACCGGGGCAAAGCGGTATTGACGCAGCCGCTGCCGCAGTCGGCCGCGAACAGGCCGACGCCGAGAATGCCGTTGGCGCGCAGGCTCGCGACGCTCAGCATCGACGGCCCGGAACCGGCGCAACCGCTGGGCACCGTGGGCAGCGCGGGGTCGGCGATCAACTGGATCGGAATCGAGGCGGCCAGTTGACCGGCCATGCGCACGTCCGCGCTGCGCACCGAGCCCCACGCATAGCCGCCGCCGAACACCGCGCATTCCCCGCTCAAGCCGCCGCCCGAACTCACCGCTGCGAGCGGGAGGCTGGCCGGCAGTGCGGAGGCGAGGATCCGCAAACCCTGCGAGCCGGTGTCGACCTGAATATTGTCGATCGTCGCGCAGTTGCTAGTGCCGGGCTGGCAGACGGTGACGCTGGTCGTCAGCATATTGCGCGTCAGACCCGGCGCCGTAGTGACTGCGATCGGCTGAACATTTGGCGTGTTCGACTGCGGCACGCTTGTGCCCGTGCCGGCATTGGGCGCCGCGGACGGTGCGCTGGCGCCTGACGAGGCGCCTGACGGGGCGGCGGCCGGGCTGCTGGCCGGGCTGGCTGCCCCTGCCTGTGACGAGTCGGTACTGCTGCTGCCGCCGCCACCGCCGCAACCGGCGAGCGCCGCGCTGAGGAGCAGCAGGGCGTGGAGATGAGAAGAGGTATTCATGATTTTCCGGCAGTCGAATCGTCGAAGCGTTTTCTTGATGGCGTGCGATGCGGCGCAAACTCAGCGCAAATCGCTGGCGGCGACGCCGGGCGGCAAGGCCGCCGGCAGCCACGCGCGACCCACATAGCCACGCATCGGACCGCCGGATTCCACGATCACGTCGGGGCGCACCACCCGCGACGCGTGCAGATTGCCGTCCGGCGCCAACCCGGCGGCGCCCGTGCGGTAGGAGCCTGCGTACGGCCCCAGCAACGCGCGCAGATCCGGCATGGTCGGGCCTTGCCACGTGTAGGCGATGATCTGGCCAGTACTGGTGGCGTACTCGTTGATGGTGGTATTGCCCGCATCGGTCAGCGTGCGCAGGCGTAAGGCGCCGTTCAGCAAAGTTTGCGGCGCGGTGCCGGTCGAATCCGTCGGGATGGGCATCGTGCCGCCCAATTCGGCGCGCGCGCCTGTGCCGACACACAGCAGGGCAGCCATCACGGTGCGAATGGCGAAGGCCGGTGAAAAACAGGGAATTCGCATGGCAACCTGCCTCGCTATTGGAGAGCCCGAAACACTGGGACCGTTCAAGTCTTATTGAGATGTCCAATTCAAGATAACACTCAGGTTTCCTGATCGTTATCGGAAGCACGATGCGGCGCGGCGGTTGATCTCAAAAATAGGATGTGAAAAGCGCGAAAAGTGTCTTTTAAAACAAAGGTCTGACAATAAAGTAGGGCACTTCCTACAAGTGTTTGAGAAGTGTTGTGAACTGTTAAATTCGCGCCTGGAGGGGTGGGTCACAACCCGCCGGGCGGGGCAATTTTTGCAACCGCAGGCTTGCGCCGCGCAGCGATTCATCGGTATCCGGGTAATTCGCCGTGAGGTGGGATTGGCCGGCGGCGTGCTGCTTATTTCGTGAGCAAACCCGGGTTTTTGCACATGTCTCGCCGGGATCGGTAAAATGTTGGGTTGATCCACGGAAACTTGCCGTGGCGTAGCGGAAGGATTCCTCGAACATGACTGATCTTCGTCTTACCAAGCGGTTTGCAGTAATGCTGATGGCAGGCGGTCTGGTCGCCGGCTGCGGCACCTCGTCGCCGACCAAAATCGACTACAAAAGCGACTCCAAGTCGAAGCAAGTGTCACTTGCCGTACCGCCGAACATGATCGATGAGACGTCCGATCAGCGTTCGTTGCCCCCGCAAGGCGGCGAAACCTCGCTGTCCACGCTCAAGCAGGTCCAGGCGCAAGCCCCCGCTGCCAACACCCTGACGGTCGTGCCGCCGGTGAAGGGCATGCACATCCAGCGCGACGGCACCGAAAGCTGGCTCGTGATCGACAACAAGGCGCCCGACCAGGCGTGGGCGCAAATCCGCCGTTTCTGGCAGGAGCAGGGCTTCCTGCTGGTGGTCGACCAGCGCGACAAAGGCGTGATGGAAACGGACTGGAACGAAACCCACGCGCAGATCAACGACGGCCTGATCCGCAACACGCTGTCCAAGGCAATGGGCAACAGCTATGTGAGTTCCGAGCGCAACAAGTACCGCACACGCCTCGAAGCGGCGCCGAACGGCGGCACTTATGTGTTCATCAGCCAGAAGGGCATGCGCGAGGCGATCACCGGCACCAACAACGATTCGACCAAGTGGGAAGCCAAGCCGAACGATCCGGGGCTCGAGCAGGAATATCTGAAACGCCTGATGGCAGCGCTGGCGCTGGCCGATTCGCGCGCGAAGCCGGCCGATACGCAAAGCGCCGATCTCTCGCCGGCGGGGGCGCAAGCTGCGCCGAACGCGGCTACGGCGGGTGCGAAGTCGGCGGCTGCGGCCAATGCGGCGCAGAACGTCGCGTTGTCGGCACAACAGCCAATGCCGGACGACTCGGGCAACAACACGTCGGCACAGTTCTCGTCCACCGAGTTGACGCTCGGCGAGCCGTATGACCGTGCGTGGCTGCGTGTGGGCCTTGCGCTCGACCGCAGCAACTTCACGGTTGACGATCGCGATGCAAGCCGCGGTTTGTACTTCGTGCGCTACGTCGATCCGAAGGATCTGAGCTCGGCGGAACAGGGCTTCTGGAGCCAGGTGTTCCACGGCAAGAAGGAAAAGGTCGCCAAGCAGTATCTCGTGAACGTCCGCGCGGTAACGCCTGACCAGACCCGCGTGGCCGTGGTCGACAGCAAGGGCGCGATCGACGAAAGTCCGCAGGCCAAGCAGATCATGAGCCTGATGGTCGACCAGTTGCACTGACCGATTCGTAGCAAGCAGCGAACGCTGTCAGAAAACCCGCCCGGTGCGTAGCCCGGGCGGGTTTTTTTATGACCGCGCAGCCTCTTGTCCCGCAAGCCGTTCAGACGCCCTGATGACGCGCACGTGTTTTGCTTCTTGTCTGAAACACCGGTATGAACCGGCGCTCAACGGGGAGATGGCTATGTTCGACGTGATTCCTTACTGGATGTGGGCAGCGAGCCTGCTCATCCTGGCGCTTGTGTGCGGGGCCGCGCTGGCGCCGCGCGAGACGCGGCGGCCAATGGGTCTGCGGGTCAGGCATAGGGCGTCGCATCGTACGAAATGGCCGGCGCCGTGATGGTCGGCCCGCTTCAAACGTATGAAGCGGGCTCGCGCGGCCGCCACTGTGCGGCCGCATGTAACGTGACGTTACCCCGGTGACGTAACTCGCAAAACCCCTCCCGCCAATCCTTTGCCATCCCTTTCGGCGCAAAAAATGACAATAATAATCAATAGTTTGCGGGCGATTTCTCGTGAAACTGCGTAACTGGCACGCAATCTGCTCTTAAAGACTCATGGGGCCGGATTCGTAACATTCGACATGAATGACGCGAGTCAGCGGCGAGTTTCGAAACAGCGAGCCCCGGACCTTTTCAGCACCGGCGAACGAACCGGTGCTTAGCCCGATGATGGCCGGCGCGCGTGGCGCGCGGCCTCGGTGGCCCCGTCGCCTATCCTCGTAGGGCGACGGTTTCGCCCGCACTCCAACGGAGTGCGGGCTATTTTTTTGGGTCGTTGAAATGAGATGCCAGGCTGCCGGGGCGGCGAACGGCGCGGCACGGGGCGGGACGGGAAAGCGGCGACGCCAAGGCAGGCGTCGCGCGAGGCGGTTTTCAGGTGTCGGCGCGGCGCGCTCCGGTCCAAGGCAGACGCTTGACTACACCCGTGGCGAGCGCGGTGCCGACGAGGATTACGCCGCAGCCTTCCAGCATGCCCAGCGACACGGTTTCGCCAAGAAACAGCGCACCCCACAGAATGCCGAACACCGGAATCACGAAGGTCACGGTAATCGTGCGTGCCGGTCCCACCACCGAGATCAGATGGAAGAACAGCATGTAGGCGACGCCGGTACATGCCACGCCCAGCGCAATGACCGCGCCCCATGCGTGCAGCGAGATCGGTGCGGCGGGCCAGTAGATTACGGCGAGCGGCAGCAGCACGATGGTGGCGCCGGTCATCGTGCCGGTCGCGACGGTCAACGCGTCGACGCCGGTCAGGTGGCGCTTCGTGAAATTGGCGGCGATGCCGTACAGCAGGGTGGCGCCGAGTGCCGCGGCGGCCGCGAGCGCGGTGCTCAGCGGGGTGGCGGCCGAGCCGTTCGGTGCGGCGATCTGATCCCACACCAGCATCAGGACGCCGAGAAAGCCGATCACGAGCCCGGCGGTGCGCAGCGCGCTCAGGCGATCGCGCAGCCATAGAAAGCCGACGAGTGCGCCCCACAGCGGTGTCGTCGCATTGATCACGGACGTCACGCCCGCCGACAGCGTCAGCTCGGCATACGCGAACAGGCAGAACGGCGCCGCCGAATTCAGAATGCCAACCACCAGCAGCGGGAAGGCGTGACGGTGCAGGATCGTTGCGGACTGCTGCAGCGGCCGCCGTGCGACCAGCACGATGGCGAGGAAGACCGCGCCGATGCCGACCCGCAACGCCATCAGCGGTGCGACGCCGAAGTCGGTCACGCCGACGCGGATAAAGAGGAACGAGGCGCCCCATAGGGCGGCGAGGATCAGCAACTGGAGCAGGTTTCTGGCATTCATTGTCGTGGCGCCGCGCGCGGTAGAGTCGAGACGCATGGACATCGTAGCAGCCCGATTGCGCAAAACGTTTCAGGCTGGAGTGAAACAGCAAGATGCGGGAGAGGCCGGCGTCGGGCTATCGTGATGCTAAGCGCGAACGAGCCGGCCGCAAAACGAGCAATTCTCACGCTGATGTGAGAAAAATTGCGGTGAGAGACGCATGAAAAAGAAGGCGGCGCCAACCCTGCCGCGGTTGGCGCTCCTTGAGCATGAGTTATTTTGCGGTCGCCGCAGATGCTGCGGCAACCACCCATGCTGCCTCGCGCGGCTCGAATGCCTGCCTCAGTGCGGAATCATCCCTTGCAGGAAGTTCTGCTGCACCCACACCAGCACGCCGAGAATCACCGTCAACAGAATCGAATGCTTGAAGGTCTTGGCGAACACCACGCCCTCCTTGCCTTTGAGTTCGGTCGTCGCCACGCCGGTCGAGATGTTTTGCGGCGAGATCATCTTGCCCATCACGCCGCCCGACGAATTGGTCGCCGCCATCAGGATCGGGTTCAGGTTCAGTTGATGGGCCGCTACCACCTGCAAGTTGCCGAACAACGCGTTGCCCGACGTGTCGCTGCCGGACAGGAACACGGCGACCCAGCCGAGGAACGCCGATATCAGCGGGAAGAACGGTCCGACCGACGCCGCCCCAAGCCCGAGCGTGTAGGTGAGCCCCGAGTAGTTCATCAGATAGGCGAGCGCGACGATGGTCGCCACGGTCAGAATCGCGATGCGTGTCTGGACCCAGGTGTCGACAATGGCCTTGCCAAATTCACCGATCCCGAGACCCGTCACGAGCGACGTGATGATGGCGGCGACCAGAATCGCCGTGCCGGTGGCCAGCGGCTGGAAGTCCCAGATCGCGCCGTACGGCGTGTTGTACAGGGTGATGTACACCGCCTTGTCGAGGCCCGGCCACGGAACCTTGACGTCGCCGATCAGGAAGATCTTGGCGATGGTCCAGACGATCACCACCGCCGAGACGATGATCCACGGATACCAGCCCTGGCCGCCGCTGATCTTGCCGCGCACCTCGCCCACGCGATCGATGTTGATCGCGAACTTCGGATCGACGGCGGGCTTCCATACGCGCAGGAACGCGATCGTCAGGATCAGCGAGACCAACGACGACAGCACGTCGGTCAGACTGTAGTTCACGTAGTTCGCCGTGATGAACTGGGTCAGCGCGAAGCTTGCGCCCGACACCAGCAGCACCGGCCATACGCGCAGCATGTTGCGAAAGCCGGCATACACGCCGATCACGTAGAACGGCAGCAGCAACGCGAAAAACGGCAACTGCCGTCCGACCATCTTGGCGAGCGAGTCTGCCGGCAGGTGAGTAACCGCGCCGAGCACCGTGATCGGGACACCGAGCGCGCCGAACGCGACCGGCGCCGTATTGAAGATCAGCGTGAAGGTGAGTGCTTCGAGTGTGGGGAAACCCAGCAGGATCAGCAGCGAACTGGTGATCGCCACCGGCGTGCCGAATCCGGAAATCCCTTCGAATAACGCGCCGAAAGAAAAGCCGATCACCACCAGCACGACGCGGCGGTCGTTCGGCAGGTTATCGATCATCCACATGCGAAAGGCGGCGAAGCGGCCCGAGCGCTGCGAGATGTTGTAGAGCAGGATCGCGGTGAACACGATCCACATGACGGGCCAGCACGCAAACACCGCGCCGTTGGCCACTGAGGCGGCCGCGAGTCCGACCGGGAACTGCCAGACGAAGATCGCCACGATCAATCCGACGATCAAACCCGCGAGCGACGCCTGCCAGGCCGGCCGACGGGCCCAGCCGAGCAACAGCAACACGACGATGATCGGCAAGGCCGCGACGAGGAACGACAGCAATAGCGAATTGCCGACTGGAGTGAGTAGTTGGTGAAACATCACGTCTCCTTCGTTGTTGTTCGAAATCGACGCGGACTACGCATTGCGGGGCGCGTCGCTCTGGCAGGACGGATGGGCGCCGGCGGCGCATACAGGACGCGCCGGGTCGCTTATTTAAACAAGTACTGCGTGTGGCTTTCCCAAGCATAGAGCCCGGTTGGGAAGCGTCAAGAAGGGTAAGTACGGGCGAACGAGAGACGGCCGCGCCGGGGGCCTGTGAGCGGGGATTGTTGCGGCGCGACGAACGCGAGACGGGGGAGCTTCAGTGCCAGTGGCCGTGTCCGCCGCCCCAATAGCCATGGCCGCCGCCCCAGTAGCCGCCAAAGCCTACGCCGATCGAGACCGACGGACCGTACCAGCCGGGGTAGCCGTAATAAGCGGGATACACCGGCGGCGGATAGTAGGCGGGATAGGCGGGGTAGGCCGGAGCCACGTAGACGGGCGGGGCGGCAGCAACGGTATAAGCCGGCGGCGGATTTTGCTGCGCGTTTTGCGCCTGCTGGGCTTGCTGCTGCGCCGACGATTGCTGCGTCAGTTGTGCCGCCTGTGGATCAGGCGGGCCGACCTGCACGTCCTGTTGCGCTGTAGTGGCGGGGACCGTGGCGTAATACGGATAGTAGCCACCCGGATAGTAACCGTATGGGTAGTAGCAGCCGGACAGCGTCAGCACGCTGACTGCTGCGCTGAGCGCGAGCCTGGTGTGTGAAATACGGGAGAAACGGCGCGGCAGTGGCTGGCCGATCATGCCAGGCGTGGTGATGTTGCGGGACTTCATGACGCGCTCCTGTTGCAAACCGACGCCGCCATGCGGGGCGTATTGCCTTGAGCTTACGCCCCCGTCGCGTTCGCAGGATTGCAAAACCGTAACGGCTTATTTCACGTCGTTGCAAAAACGTTGTTCGGCGCAACCGGCATGGCGCCCGTCGCCTTTACGATGTGCCGCGCCCGCCGGTTCGTTGCTGCGTGCAGCTTCGTTCTTCATGATGGGCTGAAACAGTTGGCCCCGTGCGCCGTCGTATCGAGAACGCCTCCTTACCGCTTATTTGCCGACCTGATTACCGATGATACCGCCTGCCGCCGCACCACCCAGCGTCGACAGTGCATTGCCGCCGATCAGACCGCCTGCGGCGCCGCCGACACCAGCGCCGATCACCGTATCGCGTTGCCGGGTCGTCATGTTGTCACACGCGGAAAGACTTGCGACAACAGCGACGATCGTCGCGAGCGCACCGAGTTGACGAATCGATTTCATGATGCTGACTCCGTTCATTGTGTCTGGAAGGGGTTGCCTGTAAATGGACTGATCATGCCGTCCTTACACTTGATCTTATCGCCGCAATCCGTATCCAGATGTGTGAGCTTGTCAGTGGATTGTCGGTTTCGTAATCAAATGTTTCCCTTTTGTCAGCATGCGGCGTGCCCGCCGCGCAGAAACGCAAAAGCCCGCCAGTGGCGGGCTTCGGTGCTGCAGTGCGGTGCTGCGGAAGGTCTGGATGGCGGGCGCATGCTAACGCGCCCACGATCCCACCTTACTGCCGCTGATAGATCTCAGCACCCTTCTTCATGAACTCGATCGACTTCACTTCCATGCCTTTCTTCAGCGCGTCGTCGTCGGAGAGGCCTTGTTGCGCGGCGAACTCGCGTACGTCCTGCGTAATCTTCATCGAGCAGAAGTGCGGGCCGCACATCGAACAGAAGTGCGCGACCTTGGCCGAATCCTTCGGCAGCGTTTCGTCGTGGAATTCGCGCGCCTTGTCCGGGTCGAGGCCGAGATTGAACTGATCTTCCCAGCGGAATTCGAAACGCGCCTTCGACAACGCATTGTCACGCACCTGCGCGCCGGGATGGCCCTTCGCCAGATCGGCGGCGTGCGCAGCAAGCTTGTACGTGATGATGCCGGTCTTGACGTCGTCCTTGTTCGGCAACCCAAGGTGCTCCTTCGGCGTGACGTAGCAGAGCATCGCCGTGCCGAACCAGCCGATCATCGCTGCACCAATGCCCGACGTGATGTGGTCGTAGCCCGGTGCGATGTCCGTGGTCAACGGTCCCAGCGTGTAGAACGGTGCTTCGTCACACCATTCCAGTTGCAGGTCCATGTTTTCCTTGATCAACTGCATCGGCACGTGGCCCGGGCCTTCGATCATCGTTTGCACGTCGTGCTTCCACGCGATCTGCGTGAGTTCGCCGAGCGTCTTCAGTTCGCCGAGCTGCGCTTCGTCGTTGGCGTCGTAGATCGAGCCGGGACGCAGGCCGTCGCCGAGCGAGAAGGCCACGTCATACGCCTTCATGATTTCGCAGATGTCTTCGAAGTGCTCGTACAGGAAGCTTTCCTTATGGTGCGCGAGGCACCACTTCGCCATGATCGAGCCGCCGCGCGAGACGATGCCCGTCATGCGCTTCGCCGTGAGCGGCACGTATTGCAGACGCACGCCCGCGTGAATCGTGAAGTAATCGACGCCTTGTTCGGCCTGTTCGATCAGCGTGTCGCGGAAGATTTCCCACGTCAGGTCTTCGGCCTTGCCGTTGACCTTTTCGAGCGCCTGATAGATCGGCACCGTGCCGATCGGCACCGGGCTATTGCGGATGATCCACTCGCGCGTTTCGTGAATGTGCTTGCCGGTGGACAGATCCATCACCGTGTCGCCGCCCCAGCGGATCGCCCACGTCATCTTGTCGACTTCTTCGCCGATCGAGGAGGTCACCGCCGAGTTGCCGATGTTCGCATTCACCTTCACGAGGAAGTTGCGGCCGATGATCATCGGCTCGCTTTCCGGGTGGTTGATGTTGTTCGGGATGATCGCGCGGCCGCGGGCGACTTCCTCGCGCACGAATTCCGCGGTGATTTCCTTCAGGCCGTCGGGACCGAATGCGCTCGCACCGAACGCCTGGCCCGGATGCTGGCGGCCCATCATCGCGGCGAGTTTTTCGCCGTTCGGACCGCTTGTTTTCAGGCTTTCCAGATACGCGGCGCGTTGCTGGTTCTCGCGAATCGCGATGTATTCCATTTCCGGCGTGATGATGCCTTTGCGCGCGTAGTGCATCTGCGAGACGTTCTTGCCGGCGATTGCGCGGCGCGGCGTGCGGTGCAGGCCCTTGAAGCGCAGATCGGCAGTAGCGGTATCGGCGGCGCGCTCGCGGCTGAAGTCGCTCGACAGGCCCGTAAGCGCTTCCGTGTCGCCGCGCTCTTCGATCCACGCCTGACGCAGCGCGGGCAGGCCGGCGCGAATGTCGATCCTGGCTTCCGGATCGGAGTAGGGGCCCGACGTATCGTAGACGTAGACCGGCGGGTTCTTCTCGCCGCCAAAGCTATCCGGCGTATCCGCCTGGGAAATCTCGCGCATCGGCACGCGAATGTCGGGCCGCGAGCCGGTCACGTAGACCTTGCGCGAATTCGGCAGCGGGGCGACAGCGGCGGCGTCGACGTGGGCGTCGGCGGAAAGAAACTTCGGATTGGCGTTCATGCGTATCTCCTCTGTCGACCAGAATCGGCGCGTTATCGCCTTACTCCGGTCCCAAGCAACTTGTTGCGGTCAACGAGAGTTGGCGCTTTGGCGCCGACCCCCGGTTTCCCAGGTGTGGGGCGGCTAAGCAGGAGACGAGATGGAAGTTGTCGGATTCGCGAGAGATGAAACGGTAGACCAGCTGCGAAATCCGTACGCTTCCCTGCGCTGGCATTATCCAGATCAGGTTCAAAGGGTATTTCTCACCCACGCAACACGGACCTCCAACCTCCGTGCGACGCAGGACCCCCGCGTTAGCAGCGCACACGATACACCGCCCGGGCGTTGCTTGGCAACCCGTCTTGAAAAAGTCAGATAGCGGAGATAACACCGGTCAGCCGCGCTCTATTCTTATGGTGAAAGGGCTGCCGGGAATGATGCGGCGCAGCAGTTCTGCGTCGCGAATGCGTGTTGCCTAGAGCGTGAAGTCGTCAGCGGCTTCGGGCTGGAACAGGATTTTTTCGAGCTTCAGCACTTTCTCCGTGCCGCTCGGCGGCGTGAAGCGGATGCGTTCGCCGCGCTTGGCGCCGAGCAGTGCAAGGCCGACCGGCGAGAACACGTTCAGGCGGCCTTGAGCGAAATCCGCGTCGGGCGGATAGACCACGGTCCAGGTCATCTGCTCGCCGCTGGTTTCGTCCACCAGCGTGGCTTGCGAATTCATCGTCACGACGTTCGCGGGAATGTCGCGCGATTCGACGATCACGGCGCGCTCGAGCACGTCGTCGAGCATGTCTTGCAATTTGGCTTCGGCGCCGGGCGCGGCCGCATGCTTTTCAAGACGGGCGACGTCGAGCTCGGTGAGATAACAGGTTTTCGTCTTTTTCATGACGGGTTCTCCAATTCGATCTGCATGTAAAGGGACTGCGTGCGGATGAGATCAGCCCGGAGCCCGACAACGCGGCTCCGGTAATGGAGGGAGCTGCGTCAGATCGGGCGCCGGGCGGCGAGAAGCGGGAGCGTTCGGGATGGCTGGCCGGCCTGGGGCGTCGCGATGTCCGCGCGCGCGCAGCCGGTTGCGCGGCGGGGGCGCAAACGGGTGAGAGCACGGGAGAACGGAAAACGCATTGGGGTTGCCGGCGGATAACAAAGGGGTTGGGGTAGGGCGCGCCGCAAAGAAAGCTTGATCGACGCGACCGAAAGGTGAATGCTAGCACGGGCCGCCATGTCTCTTTAAGCGCCGCCCGCAGAGGCCGTGCGGGCAAGGCGCGGCATGGCCGAACCGCATGGATCTGTTCGAGGACAGCATGAAATGGCCGGCACCGCGGGCGGCTACCCGAACTAAAATAAATATCAGAACTGGCTGTCATAAGTGGTCTCATCGTTCGACAAACGTGCAGATCCTGATGGAGCACGCCATGCGAACCGTACGAACCCGCCACGCCACCCGGCATGCCGGCCGCGATATCAACCGCGCAATCGCGCTGGCCGTCGCGCTGACGACCCTCGTTGCCAGCGGTCTGGCAACCGCAGCCGGTGCCGTATGCGCGTCGCACAGCCCGTCGCACCGCGTGGCGCTTGTCGAGCTTTACAGCAGCGAGGGCTGCAACAGCTGCCCGCCGGCCGACAACTGGTTGAGCCAATGGAAAAACAGCGGTGCGACCCAAAGCATCGTGCCGTTGGCTTTACACGTGGACTACTGGAACAGCCTCGGCTGGACCGACCGCTTTTCGCAGCATCGCTTCACCGAACGTCAGCAAACCCTGACCGATCTCGCCAGCGGCCACACGATCTATACGCCCGAGGTCTTCGTATCGGGCCGTGAATTGCGCGGCTGGTCGCAACGCGGCAGTTTTCAGAGCCGCATCGAACAGCTTGTTGCCGAACCGGCCCAGGCGAATGTCGCGCTCGAACTGAAACCGCAGGCGAAGGGCGCGTTCAATGTCGACGCCCAATTCACCAGCAAGGCGGCCGACGCCGGCGGCACATTGAATGCCTACGTCGCGCTCTATCAGAACGCGTTGAACTCGCAGGTCAAAGCCGGGGAAAACAACGGCGCCACGCTGCATCACGAACGCGTCGTGCGGCAATGGATCGGCCCCGTGCCACTGGTTGCCGGTCACGCGCAAATCCACCGCGATCTCCACATCGACGATGCCGACGCCAACGCGCCCGCCGACACCTTCGGCGTTGTCGCTTTCGTCGAAAACGCCGCGACCGGCGATGTGTTGCAGGTCGGCGAACTGGCTGCCTGCCACTGATCGCGCGACAGCCTCGCAGCGCTTCTCATTTCATCGGAGATTCTCATGGCAACGCCTCATGCTCTTAGCGACACCGCTCCGCCCGCGACGCCGAAGAGCGGCGCGATTCACCCGGTGTGGGTGCGCGTTACGCATTGGCTCAACGCACTCGCGGCCATCCTGATGATGCTGTCCGGCTGGCGCATCTATGACGCGTCGCCGATCTTCAAAAGCTTCACGTTTCCCACGGCGCTCACGCTCGGCGGCTGGCTCGGCGGCGCGCTGCAATGGCACTTCGCGGCGATGTGGCTGCTGGTTTTCAACGGCCTGCTGTATCTCGCGCTGAACCTGGTCAGCGGGCGATTCGTGCGCAAGTTCCTGCCGGTTTCGCCCCGTGCCGTGCTGCACGATTTCGTCGCCGCACTGACCGGCAAGCTCTCGCACGCCGATCTGCGCGTCTACAACGCGGTGCAGAAACTGGCCTATCTGTTCGTCGTCTGCGATCTGATCGTGCTGGTGCTCTCCGGTCTTGCGATCTGGAAGTCGGTGCAGTTTCCGCTGCTGCGCGAATTGATGGGCGGTTACGACAACGCACGCATCGTCCACTTCTGCGCCATGTCGTTGATGGCTGCGTTCATCGCCGTGCATCTGGTGATGGTGGCGCTCGTGCCGCGTTCGCTGCTGGCGATGCTGCGCGGACGCTAAGCGGTCAATCCACGGATACGCAAAGCTCTAAGGATATCGAATCATGTTCAAATCTGAATCCAGTGCCGATCGAAAGCCCGCTTCGATGCCCGACGACAAGCTCGACCGCGAGTCGATCCTGATCGACGCCCGGCGCGAACTCGCGATGCCGTCGCGGCGCCTGTTCGGCAAGCGGCTTCTGACGCTCGGCGGCCTGTCGATGCTGACGGGCTGCTCGCTGACCGACAACGATTCGGTCAACGCATTCCTCACGGCCGTGTCGCGTCTGAACGACCGCGCGCAGGCCGCGCTGTTCGATCCGAAGCAACTTGCGCCGACCTACACCGAAGCGCAGATCACGCGGCCGTTTCCGTTCAACGCGTTCTACGGTATCGAGGACGTGCCCGACGTCGACGCCTCCGACTACAAGCTGAAAATCAGTGGCCTCGTGACCGGTCAGCGTGTCTGGACTTTGCCTGAGTTGTACGCGCTGCCGCATGCCGAGCAGATCACGCGGCATATCTGCGTGGAAGGGTGGAGCGCGATCGGCCGCTGGGGCGGCACGCCGTTTGCCGATTTTCTGCGGCGCATCGGCGCGGACACGAGCGCGAAGTACGTGGGCTTCAAATGTGCCGACGACTACTACGAAAGCATCGACATGCCGACCGCGCTGCATCCGCAAACGCTGCTCACCTTCTCGTATGACGGCGAGCGTCTGCCCGCGAAATACGGCTTCCCGATGAAGCTGCGCATGCCGACCAAGCTCGGCTACAAGAATCCGAAGCACATCGTCGAGATGTTCGTCACCAACACGTACCCTGGCGGCTATTGGGTCGACCAAGGCTACAACTGGTTCGGAGGCTCCTGACGCGCGGGTCGGCGCGTGCCGGTCCGCACGCGCGACCCCGGGCGGCAGAAGCTTCGGAAGTACCCCGGTGCCCGCTGGACGCCGGCTTAGATTCACCATCCATAACGAAACGGAGTTTCCCATGAAAAAGTTCGCAATCGCAGCAATGGCCGTCGCCCTCCTGACCAGCGGCGGCGCCGCGTTCGCTCAGGCAAGCGGCGCGATGTCCAACGACGCCATGTCCAAGGACACCATGTCGAAAGATTCGATGTCCAAAGACCACATGAAGAAGAACACGATGAAGCACGACAAGATGAAAAAGAGCGGCGACGCGATGGGCATGAAGCACGAGGCATCGGGCGCGATGGCCAACTGAGTGTTGCCGACGATGCCGGTCACATAGTTCGGGCGCCGGTTTCACACTCAAAACGAAAGCCGGGGATGCGTCCCCGGCTTTTCTGTTGCAAGTACGCAAAAAAGTTACGATTCTTTCAAGCGGTGCGGTGGGCGCTTACTGCATAATGCGGCGTCGCGCCCGTTATTTGGCGCGTGTTAGCCGCGGATCGACTCCTTTCGACCGCCGCGGCGTTGTGGCCCCATTGGCCATCTATCGTCTTTCCGTTCCACCGACATGTCCGCCAGCCTCGCCCGTCAGACCGCATCGCCGATGCGGTGTCCGCCATCCCGCCACCGGGTCTTCAGCGGGGGCGCAGCACCTCGAGCGGCATGGGCGGATTGAACGCATGTCGCCGCAACTCCCTAGCCGTTTTCCGCGTGGTTTTCCGATCCGTTTGCCGCAGTCCCGCAACGGACAGATCGCGCTCGCGCTCGCCGTCGTTTATCTCGTGTGGGGTTCGACCTATCTCGCCGTGCACGTCGCCCTTGGTTCATTTCCGCCGTTGCTGCTCTCGGGGCTGCGCAATCTGTTTGCCGGGGTAGGGCTCTTCATTTTCGCGGTGCGCCGCAATCCGGTTTGGCCGAGCGCCGCTGAAATCCGCAATGCCGGCCTGGTCGGCACGATGCTGGTCGGTTTGTCGAGCGGCATGCTCGCCTACGGCATGCGCACCGTCGGCACCGGCACCGCGGCCGTGATGGTCGCGACGGTGCCGCTGTTCGCGACCGTGATCGCGGCGGTGGCGGGGCGCAAGATCGGCCGGGGCGAGTGGTTCGCGGTCGGCCTCGGGCTGGTGGGCATCGCGATCCTGAGTCACGGCGATAGCGCGCCGGGATCGGCGGGCGGCAGCCTCGCGATCCTGTGCGGCGCGCTGTTCTGGGCCGGCGGCGCGCACCTGGCCGGCCGGCTGAAACTGCCCTCGGACCTGTTTCTATCGACGTCGCTGCAGATCGGTCTCGGCGGCGCGATGTCGACGATGGTCGCCTGGGTGTCCGGCGAGCGGATGATGGAAGTGCATTTTCTGCCGGTGCTGGCCTTCGTCTACCTGATGCTGATCGGCACGATGGCCGCCTACGTCGCGTACGGTTTCCTGATCCGGCATACGAGTCCGATCATCGCCAGTAGCTGCATGTACGTGAACCCGGTGGTCGCCGTGGCGCTCGGCGCGTTGTTGCTCGGCGAACCGGTCACGCACTCGACGGTCATCGCGACAATCGTGATTCTGGCTAGCGTGGGGTTGTCTTTCTGGTTCGATTACCGGAAGAAGGGGCTTGCCTGAAGACAGACGGCGGGCTGTTCAGGTAGCCCGCCGCCTGTGCGCCTATGTTCAGTCTCGGCGCGCTTCGCAGCATCGGAACGCGTCGACCCTCGTCGCGTTCCACCGCGTTTCCTCGCTTCAGAGCGACGCCGCCACTTCCGCGCCTTCGCGAATCGCGCGTTTCGCGTCCAGTTCGGTTGCCACCTTTGCGCCGCCGATCACGTGATAGCGCGCAGCGTTCGCGTCATTCGAAGCTTTAACGCCGGCTCCGCTGTTGACCCCATTCGAGCCGCTTGATCCACTCGCCGTTTGAGCGGCAGTTTCCGGCACCAGCTCCCGCAAGGATTCCTGCCCCGCGCACACCACGATCGTGTCAACTTCGAGCCATTCTTCGACACCCTCGCGCGCGATCTTCAAGCCGCGTTCGCTGATTTCCAGATACGACACCCCGCCGAGCATCTTCACGCCGTTTCTTGCCAGCGTCGCGCGATGTACCCAGCCCGAGGTTTTGCCGAGCCCCATACCGAGCTTGCCCGGCTTGCGCTGCAGCAGCCAGATTTCGCGGACCGGCTGCGCGGGCGCCGGCGCTTTCAAGCCGCCGCGTTCCTGCACCGTGAGATCGACACCCCATTCGTCGAGCCAGGTATCGCGCGGCATCGGCAGAGGGTCGCCGGCGCGATGCAGCAAAAATTCGCTGACGTCGAAGCCGATCCCGCCCGCACCGATCACCGCGACACGCCGTCCCACCGGCGCGCCGCGCAATACGTCCACATAAGACAGCACGTTAGCGCCGTCGATGCCGGCAATCGCCGGGCTACGCGGCACGATGCCCGTGGCGACGATCACGTCGTCGTAGCCGCCTGCGGCAAGCAGCGCCGGATCGACGCGTGTTTCGAGCCGCACGTCGACGCGGTGCCGCTGTAACTGGCTCTGAAAATAGCGGATCGTCTCGCTGAACTCTTCCTTGCCGGGCACGCGCATCGCCAGATTGAACTGGCCGCCGATGGTAGCGCTCGCATCGAACAACGTCACGCGATGGCCGCGCGAAGCCGCAACAGTCGCGGCGGAAAGTCCCGCCGGCCCGGCGCCGACCACCGCAACCGAACGCGCTGCCTGCGGGCTCGAGACCGGCCGGTAGATCAGCTCGGTCTCGCGTCCCGCGCGGGGATTTACGAGGCAAGTCGCGCGCTGGTTCTTGAACGTGTGGTCGAGGCAGGCCTGATTACAGGCGATACAGGTGTTGATTTCGTGCGCGCGTCCCTCGGCGGCCTTCACTACGAATTCGGGATCGGCGAGCAGGGGCCTTGCCATCGACACCAGATCGCCCGCCCCCTCGGCGAGCAGTGCCTCGGCGACTTCGGGCGTATTGATGCGGTTCGATACGATGACCGGCACTTTGACCGCAGCCTTCAGGCGCGCGCTCAGCGCGGCGAACGCGGCACGCGGCACCGAGGTCACGATGGTCGGCACCCGCGCTTCATGCCAGCCGATGCCCGTGTTGAACATCGTCACGCCGGCGGCTTCGAGCGCCTGGGCGACCTGCACGGTTTCTTCCCAGGTGTTGCCGCCTTCGACCAGATCGATCAGCGAAAGCCGGTACACCACGATAAAACGTTCGCCGCATGCCGCGCGTACGCGCTCGACGATCTCGCGCGCGAGCCGCATACGGTTCTCGATGCTGCCGCCGTAGCGGTCGGCGCGCCGGTTCGTACGTGGACACAGGAACTGGTTGAGCAGATAGCCCTCGCTGCCCATGACCTCGATGCCGTCGTAACCGGCGCGCTGGGCAAGGCGCGCGCAGCGGGCATAGTCGCGCACGGTCCGGGCGATACCGGCTTCGGTCAGCGCGCGCGGTTTGAACTTCGAGATCGGCGATTTGAGAGCGGATGCGGACACGACGAACGGCTGGTACCCATAGCGTCCCGCATGCAGGATCTGCAATGCGATCTTGCCGTTTTCGGCATGCACGGCCTCGGTCAGCAAGCGGTGATTGCGCAAATCGAACACCGAATTCAGCGTGCCGCCGAAGGGCAGCAGCCAGCCCTGCCGGTTCGGCGAGATTCCGCCCGTAATGATCAGACCGACTCCACCCTTCGCACGCTCGCGGAAATAGGCCGCCAGCTTCGGGTAATTCCAGAAACGGTCCTCCATGCCGGTGTGCATCGAACCCATCACCACGCGGTTGCGCAAACGGGTGAAGCCGAGGTCGAGCTCGGCGAGTAAGTGTTGGTAAGACATGCAGGGACCGTGTAAGTATGGGTTGTGCGCGAACAATACACTGCCGAACACACCAACTATCCGAAGAAAAATTCTAATCCGCGTAACGCGTTGCTCCGTAAAGGATTATTCGGCCATCGGCCTCCTGTCCGGCCCTGCGGCACGTGCTTTGCTCTAGCCGGATGCACGGGCCGCGGGCTCGACACAGAGAGGTGAACACAATGAAAATGATCCGAACCATGGCGGCTGTAGTCGCTGTTACATCCATTTTGAGCGCATGCGGCGGTGGCGGCACCAGCGACGTAGGCAAGGAACTCGGGCTGACAAATCCCGAGATCCATTTCATCCATGCCATTCCCAGTGGCCCGTCGGTCGACTTTCTCGTGAACGGCTCCGCGCCGTCGGGACAGACGAACATCGGCTATAAGGGTGTCACGAACCTGACCAACATCAACACCGGTTCGACCACGGTCGCGTATGCGCCCACCGGCACGACGACCGCGTTGGCGAGCGGTAACTTCCCCGATGTGGCCAAGGGTCACGAGTACACGGTGCTGGCGTTGCCGGGCCTCGCCGCGCCGGATATCGGCCTGATCGACGATCCGTTCGACAAGGGCCTGCTGTCCAATAGCGCGCGTCTGCGTGGCTTCAATGCGTCGGCCAACGCGACCAATCTCGATCTGTATCTGGTTCAATCGACCAACACCGACATCACCAGCGTCAGCCCGACTATGGCGGGCGTGTCGTTCAAGAATGCGGTGCCGGCGAGCGGCCAGGATTCGATCTACGTGTCCGGCGGCGAGTATGTGCTGATCGCGACGGTGGCGGGCAGCAAGACGCCGATCTTCCAGTCGCCGGCCTTCTCGCTGTCGAACAACGCCGACTGGCTGGTGACGTCGGTGCCGATCGGCGGCACGTTGAGCCAACTCGTACCGGGGCAGATCCATCTGCTGGTCGCGCAAAACGGCAATACCGGCACGCCGAGCGTCGAATTGACGAACACGCTTACGGGCCAGTAAGAGGCTAATAAAAGGCCTATAAAAAGGCCTATAAAGCCCGGCAGGCTCCCGAAGCGGCTTGCTGCATGGCATACACGGCACATGCAGCGAGCAGCAGTCCATGGGAGGTATAGCGGCGATCCACGCGAGTGGATCGCTGTTCCTGTTTACGCATCCGGCGACAAAAAAAGCCCGTCGCGGTTTCCCGCGACGGGCTATGGAGATTCGGCATCCCAGGCGCCGCGAGGCGCCGGTCATCCTTGAGTCGTCGTTAGCTTACTTCGCCTGCTCGGCTGAATTCGTGATGGCGTTGCCGCCCTTCGAAATATCCTGCCCGGCTCCCGCCATCGTGTTGCAACCCGCAAGAGCGGCCGTTCCCGCAATGAGAAGCAAAGCGATCAGTCGGTTCATGAGAGTTCTCCTTGTCGAGAATGCATCGGTTGACGTGCCCGTTCTGGAGGGCGCGCGCTAGCCCGGCTAGCTATCGTCCGACCGTGGCTCGCGCCAGTCGATCCGGTCTGATTGCATGTTAAAAAAAGGGCGTGGGCAGCGCTGTCAGTTGAGCTGCGATTTTGTTGTAGGCGCGATCCTGTGTTTGCGTCGGAGCACTCCTACAGGCCCACTTCGATGCCACTAGAAGCCTTACTGGACAGGTGTTTCCGATGGCGGCGATGCAGGCGAATCCATCGACGGCGTAGCCGTGCTGACACTGGGCATCACCACATGGATGTCGGTGCCGCTCGGCACACCGCGTTGAATATCGAAGCGTCCGCCGTGCGCGGCGACCCGCTGGCGCATGCCGAGCAGTCCGTGGGTGTGGGTGCGCTTCAGATCGGCGGCCGTGACGCCGACGCCGTTGTCGGCGATATGCAGCGCCACCTGGCCGTCGCCGACCTGTAGCGCGATCGACACCTTCGACGCTCGCGCGTATTTGGCGGCGTTCGTGAGCGACTCCTGCGCGACGCGAAAGAGGGCGATTTCGGTTTGCTCGTCGAGCTGGATGTCGTCGGCCGGCAAATGCGATTCGAGCGCCCAGTTGTTGCGCTGCGCGGCTTCGTCGGCGAGCGTGCGCAGCGCGGTGACGAGGCCGAAGTTCGTCAGCACGGTGGGCCGCATGTCTTCGATGATGCGCCGTTTCAGCGCAATACCCTGATCGAGATTGGCGAGCGCGCGCTTCAGTTTCTCCGCGATGTCCGGCTGGTTGTCTTTCAGTTTGCGATGGGCCCAGGCTACATCCATCTTGCTGGCGGTCAGTATCGCGCCGAGTTCGTCATGCAGTTCGCGCGCTAGCTGCGTTTTCTCGTTTTCGCTGACGGCCTGCAAGTGCCAGCCTAGCGCTTCGAGCTGACGCGTGCGTTCGTTGACGAGCTGGTCGAGTTCCTCCTGTTGCGTGATCAGTTGACGCTGCACGCGCACCTGCCTGTCCATCTGGATGCCGAGATTGCGAAACAGCAGAATGAACAGCACGATGTTCAGCGCGGACAAGCCGGCCGCGCATAGCGTGGAGATGCGCTGGTCGGCGCGGCTTGCATCGAGCGCGTGCTGTGCCCGGCGTTCCTCGTTGTCGCGCAGCAGTGTGAGCGTGCTGTCGACCAACGCGGCGTCGGCGGGATTGGCCGTGCTCGCGCTGCCGCAGGCAGACAGATCCAGCGGATGCGGTGCCGCGCGTTGCAACGCAGCGGCGCCGGCGCCGATGCGCGCGTCGATCAACGCGGCAATCTGCGTGAAGCTCGCGAGTTCGGCGCTATCCGCCTTGCCGCTGCGATAGAACTTGCCCAGTTGTTGTTCGTTCTGGCGGATCTGCCCGGCGGTCGCGCAAAAACCCTGAGCGGCCACCTCCTGCTTCGTCAGAAGAAAATCGCTTTGATGCGCGCTCAGGCGGGACAGCTGGCTCGCAAGCGTACTGAGTTGCACGGTGACGTCGCGTGCTTCGAGCGCCGTTTCGTACTCCGCGGCAATGCGCTCGCGGGCGGTTTCGAGAATCACGAGTCCCCCCACCGTGATGACAATGGCCACGGTCATCGCGATTGCCCAACTGCGGTTGCGCATCCAGCCGCTCAATCGCGCTGCGGCCGGGAGTTTCTGCATTTTCGACGCGTACGGCACCTTCGACTCCTTGGAGGGGGCATCGGTCTAACGGCCATGGGGCCAGGCAAAAGAGCGCAGGCATCGCGCCGGCATCGCTTGCCGAGCCGCAATTTCCGTGCGCCTCGTCCGATGCAATCAGCGTAACGCTGCCGTAATTCCATGTAAGCGGATTCTCACACGAAAAACGGAGCATGTCGGAATGCGCCGACTGTCGACGACCGATAGGATGGACCTGATCGTTCATTGACTGATTCTGGAGGAGGCCATCATGTTGAAATGGGCATTGTTCTTCGCCGTCGTGGCGATAATCGCCGGGCTGCTCGGTTTTACCGGCGTAGCGGCGGGCGCAGCGGCGATTGCGAAATTCCTGTTTGTCGTGTTCGTGATTCTGTGCGTGGTGTTCCTCGTTCTCGGTTTCGTGGTGACGAAGAAAATTGTCGATTAGCGCCGCTCGACGAGGCGGCCGCGCGCCGCTCCCGAGCGGGCCGGAGAGCGGTTCGCTTCGGGTTCGTTCCAGTTCGCCTCAGAGTCTCTTTCGCAGGCATCTACAAGGAGAATCGCCATGCTTCACTATGCCATTGTTTTTTTCGTGATTGCGATCATTGCCGCTGTGTTCGGTTTTACCGGTATCGCAGCGGGTGCGGCGGAAATTGCGAAGATCCTGTTTTACATCTTCCTTGTCGTGTTCGTGGTCACGCTGCTGCTCGGCGTATTTCGAACGTAGACGAATAGCCTTTCCTTAAACGGGCGTATCAGGCGCGATTCGTGCGGGATACGCAGTTCCCCATACCGGATAAAGGAGAACCTCAATGACGAAATCTTCTGGCGCTCAAGGCGCAGCCTCTCAATCCAGCGATCCGTTCGTGATGGACCTGAAAAAGATCCGCGAGGACGCGCGCAAGCATATGTCGGATGGCCCGGTTACGCAAAGCTACGGTGCTGACCGTGACACGGTGCTGAAACTGCTCAATGATTCGCTGGCCACTGAAATCGTCTGCGTGCTGCGTTATAAACGGCACCATTTCATGGCCAAGGGCATCAACTCCGAGGCCGTGGCGGCGGAATTCGCGGAGCATGCGGCAGAAGAGCAGGAGCACGCCGACCGCATCGCCGAGCGTATCGTGCAGTTGGGCGGCGAGCCGGATTTTGCCCCGGACGGTCTGAAGACGCGTTCGCATTCGGAGTACAAGGAAGGCGGCGATCTCACGGACATGATCCGCGAGAACCTGGTTGCCGAGCGCATCGCGATCGATACGTATCGCGAGATCGTGCGCTATCTCGGCGATAAGGACGTGACGACACGCCGTCTGTTCGAGGAAATCCTCGCGGTTGAAGAAGAGCATGCCGACGATATGGCCGACCTGCTCGAGGGCCGCGAGTAAAACGTGGTTAAGAAGCGGGCGGCGATGGTTGGTGTTGGTCGGCGCCGGAAGGTCTGAAGGTTTTCCGGCGCGGGCGCCGCCCGCGGTATTTACCGCTGCGGCTTTGCCTGTTCGGTGGAGGCATTGCCGGAGATCATTACAATGTCTGCATTGGAGCAATCCTTTAGCAGGGACACGAGGCCGATGATTCGAGTTTTGATAGCTGACGACCATGCGATCGTCCGAGGCGGTTTCAGGCAGTTCGTCGCTGACGAGCCGGATATGTGCGTTGCGGCCGAGGCCGCTACCGGCGACGAAACCATCAGCCTCGTACGGCAGCAGGCGTTCGACGTAGTGTTGCTCGACATCGCGATGCCGGACAAGAACGGCATCGACACATTGCGTGTGATCAGGCAGGTGAGGCCGGAGCAGGGCGTGCTGATTCTGTCGGGCTATCCGGAGAGTCAGTATGCGATCAACCTGCTGCGCGCGGGTGCGAACGGCTACCTGAACAAGGACTGCGAGCCTGAGGAGATCGTGCGGGCGATCCGTGCGGTAGCGCGCGGGCATCGTTATCTGTCGGAGGCGGTGGCCGACACGTTGGCTGACAACCTCGACAAGCCTGCGGCGGGGCGGCCGCACGAAGCGTTATCCGAGCGCGAGTTCCAGATATTCTGCAAGCTCGCGGCGGGGCAGATTCCGACCGACATTGCCGAGGAATTGCATTTGTCCGTGAAGACCGTGAGTACTTATCGGGCTCGCGTGCTGGAGAAGATGCGGTTGGCTAACAATGCCGATCTGACTTATTACGCGATCAAGAATGGTTTGATCGAATAGTGGACGATCGAGATACGCCGATGAACAGCGAATCGAACCGTGATGTTGATCCAGCTGGTCGCGCGCCGTTGCGCGTGCTGCTGATTGAGGATTCGCCGCTGATCCGCAGGAGCCTTGTGGAGGCTATCGATGCGTCGGGTTTGTTGCAGGTGGCCGCGTATGCGGATTCTGCCGATCAGGCGATTGCGTTGTTGATCGACGAAGCTTTTGATGCGGTGATTGTGGATTTGCAATTGAAGCGAGGGTCAGGGGTGCCGGTGCTTGCTTACTTGCAGCGCGAGGGGATGATCGATTCGATTTTTGCTGCCGTGTTGACGAATCATGCGTTGCCGGCTTATCGGGAGCGTTGTGAGCAGTATGGTGTTCGGCACTTTTATGACAAGTCGTTTGAGTTTGATCGGGTTGTTGATGCTTTGCATGAGTATGCGTTTGCGCGGGGCGCTGGATGAAGGAAGGGTTTTTTGCCTGCCCGGCAGGGGGTGCCTTCGCGGCGCTTTTTTTTTGTTGGTCTGGCTCTTTGGGCTTTTCTTGATTTGTTAGTGGTCTGGTCTGGTGTTGGTCTTTTGGCCTTTCCTTGAATTGTTAGTGGTCTATTAGTGTTGCCCCTGTGCGGGGCGGCACCTACTTTTCTTTGCCTGCCGCAAAGAAAAGTAGGCAAAAGAAAGCGGCTCACACCGCTAGCTCATAAGCGGGCCCCCCGCGCAGCCACGGTAGTGGTGCATCTGGAATCTGTCGCCTCGCACATTCAGTCTCAGTGACAAGGCAGTCATACCTCCGGCGGCGCTGCGCGCGCCGATACCCAGTTCAAAACAATCAGCTATGCAAAGCATCAGCGGGGTTTCCCTGGCAGACCCGTCCGCGACGCACGCAGTGCGGAGTGGGAGCTGATGAGTCCTTTGTCAACGGCGCGGAGTGTGCGAGGGCACGGATTCCAGATGCACCACTACCGCTGCTGTGCGGGGGACCCGCTTAAAAATTAACTGTATTAGCCTGGACTCGATCTGACAGGTAGTCGGGAAACGAAGTAACGAAGCCGATCAGTGAGGGATCAGTTTCTCCCTGGCAAGATCAAGGGAGTCGAGAAACGTACGCATGGGCGTC
>NZ_JCAQOZ010000054.1:0-3585 GCF_059567945.1 Paraburkholderia sp. BGA-UO-ETr-F12
AGGGATCTGACCAAGATCCGGTCAAATTGCTATCATAAGCCTGAAAGTTATGAAGCGACGGATCTCTATGCTTTGATGGAATAAGGAACTCGGGCCGTGAATGCGTCCCTGAGCTATCGCGTCCGCTTGCGCGTCGGCATGCAGACAGGTCAACGTGGTCAGTCAGCGCGGGACGGTCGCGTCCTTAGCTGACTGGTCTGAATGTGCGGTCTCTTACGCGGACATCGTTCGCAGCAAACCCCGCATGACATCCTCCAGGGTATCGTGCCGGGGACCGTCAGACGCCGCCGCTACGACCCGGAGTACGTCACCTTCGAGCCTCGCCTCCCACGAGACGATACGGCGGCGGTCATGGGGAAAACGGGCCACTTTTTCCTCAATCAGGCGCTCGATGCGCTGTGTGACCTCACGCCGTATTTCGGGTGGAACACTTTTGTCGAATCCGATCTGATCACGTAGCGCTTCAGCACGCTCGCTCTCGGGCAGGAGGCTGGTATTCCACGCCGCAACTATCGCCGTCAGTGCGCTCTGATATTCCTCCAGTGTTGGATGATCGGATACCTCATCCTGAAGCAGTTGGGCGAGGGGCCAGGAGATTTTCTGCTCCGGCGGCAGGTCATTACGATCGAGAACGATAGCGTCGGGGATCCCTGACTGAACCGCTCCCCGTCGCAATGCCTCCAGGTCGCGCGTGCCCAGCTTGCGGGCGCGCGACGATTTTTTCTGCTGGCTGGCTTTGCCCATGTTTCTGTCCCCTTCGCTGCGTTCTGAATCCGAAAATTATAGCGGCCAGCTGGTTGCACAGACTGGCACAAGTGTGACGGCTTTGCCGGATTTTTTGCGCTACACTGGCCAGCCCATTCGAGATCCGGAATCCGGCATGGCGACCATCGAACGTACCGCGTATCCGAGGTTTCCCAAGGGTTTTTCACCGGAGGAACTGCAGGCGTTCTATACGCCGGACGTCGAAGAGCTTGAGTGGGTGCGCCGCAACGCGCGTGGCCAGTCCTCGAGACTGGGCCTGCTGGTTCTGCTGAAGGTCTTTCAGCAGATGCACTACTTTCCCTTCGTTGACGCCATTCCCCCCGTTGTCATCGAGCACATCCGGGCGAGCGCGAACATAGGCGCCGAGGCCGCATTCGGCTACAACAGGGCAAGGTCGCCCGCCTTGTTTCGTCACTATGCGGCAATCCGAGAATTTCTCGGCATCCAGTCCTACTACGGCTCCGATGCCAACGAAATCGCGGTACGCGCGACACATGAGGCCGCCGAGACGATGGATCAGCCGGTGGACATCATCAATGCAACCATCGACAGCCTGATCCAGCAGCAGGTCGAACTGCCCGCGTTCTCGACGCTCGATGCCATTGTGGAGCAGATCCACACGCGAGTTCAAACAGCGCTGTTCCGACGTGTCTCGCGTCGCCTCTCTGATGAGGACAAGGCCCAACTGGACCGGCTGATCAAGCGCGAATTCAACCAGCGCCAGAGCGCGTACAACACCATCAAGCGATACGCCTTACGCCCATCGCGAAAGCATATCTCCCTGCTCGTCGACCATCTTGCCTGGCTCGATGGTTTTGGCGACTTCAACCATGCGCTGGAAGGTGTTCCCGCGACAAAGCTGCGCTCCCTCTCGACGCAGGCGATGAGTCTGGACGCGGCGAATCTGAAGGAAACCCTGCCGGAGCGGCGATATACGCTCATTGTCGCGTTGCTGCATCAAATGCGCGTGCGAGCCCGCGACGACCTGGCCGAGATGTTCATCCGTCGTATGGGCGCAATCCACAAGCGGGCCAGGGAAGAGCTAGACCAGATCCAGGCACGTCAGCGCGAACAGATGGAAAGCCTGGTCGATACGCTTGACGGCGTCGTCAATATTCTCGACGACTATACCGACGACACCGAACTTGGTGCGCGTGTTCGCCAATATCTGGCGCCGTCGGGCGACCTCGAACCATTGCGCGAAAGCTGTGCCGAGGTCCGGGCCTACAGCGGCAGAAATTATCTGCCGCTGCTGTGGAGGCATTTCAAGGCACATCGATCAGTACTACTACGTCTGGCGCATGCACTGGCATGGAGCTCGACCACCCAGTCCGAGTCCTTGCTGCAGGCAATGGAGGTCGTTTTCAGGAACGAATCGCTTCATCGCGAATGGATCAACGTCGAGGTCGATCTCAGCTTTGCTTCCGAGCGCTGGCGCAAGCTGGTTTTCCGCCCGCCCGAGAAGGGTGCGACGACAAACCGGCGTTATCTGGAACTGTGCGTACTGTCCGCCATGACGAGGGAACTGCGCAGCGGAGACCTGTGCGTAGCCGGCTCGGATGCCTTTGCAGACTATCGCGATTACCTGTTGCCCTGGCATGAATGTGAGAAGCGCCTGCCGGGATACAGCGAGAGGCTTGGCATTGCCGACAGCAGTGCCGGCTTTGTGGCGCAGCTGCGCGAATGGCTCTCCGATGCCGCACGCCAGTTGGATGAGCGTTTTCCCGAGAAGTCCGACCATGTGACGGTCAACAAGGCAGGTGAGTTTGTTGTCCGTCGCACCACGGCGACGGTCATCCCGGAAAGCGCGGTGGCCCTGCAAAAGGCGATCGTCAAGCGCATGCCTGTGCGCAATCTGCTGGACGTACTCGCCAATATCGAGCACTGGACACATTTCACACGACACTTTGGTCCGTTAAGCGGCAATGATCCCAAAATCCGCGACGCCGAACAGCGGTACCTGCTTACCATCTTCGCAATGGGGTGCAATCTTGGTCCCACCCAGGCCGCGCGCCACATGGGTGACAGGATCACGCCGCACATGATGTCGTTCGTCAACCGCCGGCACTTGAGTCTCGAACGCCTTGAGAGTGCACAACGCGAGCTGATCGAACTCTATCTCCGGCTTGACCTGCCGAAGCACTGGGGAGACGGCAAGACGGTGGCAGCCGACGGCACCCAGTACGACTTCTACGACAACAACCTGCTGGCAGGCTATCACTTCCGCTACCGGAAAATGGGCGCGGTCGCCTACCGCCACGTCGCCGACAACTATATCGCGGTATTCCGGCATTTCATCCCGCCGGGCATATGGGAAGCCATCTACGTGATCGAAGGGCTGCTTAAGGCTGGATTGAGCGTTGAGGCCGATACGGTGCACGCCGACACCCAGGGGCAGTCGGCTGCGGTGTTCGCCTTCACCTACCTGCTGGGCATCAAGCTGATGCCGCGGATTCGCAACTGGCAGGACCTCAAGCTGTATCGCGTGGATGCTGCGACCCGATACAAACATATCGATGATCTTTTCGCGGAAACGGTTGACTGGGAACTCATCGGGCGCCACTGGAAGGACCTGATGCAGCTCGCGCTGTCGATCCAGTCTGGAGCGATTTCATCGCCCCTTCTACTGCGCCGTTTCGGTGCGGCCAGTCCGAAAAATCGCCTGTCCCTGGCGGCCGAGGAGCTTGGCAAGGTGGTTCGCACGGTATTCCTGCTTGAGTGGCTCGGCAGCAACGAACTGCGACAGGAGATCACCGCCACAACCAACAAGGTCGAGTCCTATAATGGCTTTGCCAAGTGGTTTTCGTTCGGCGGAGATGT
>NZ_JCAQOZ010000055.1:0-1369 GCF_059567945.1 Paraburkholderia sp. BGA-UO-ETr-F12
GAGCCTGTCAGAATTTTAGTGTGCCGAGGTCATGAGACGATAACGGAAATAACGTCCTATGACCGAAGCAACCGTGACCAAGAAGAGCAAGAACCCGAAGGCGCCGAAGCTGTTCCCTGACGAGCTGATCGATCAACTGCTGGCGCAGATTCAGAACAAGGATGCCGAGTCGGTTCTCGGCGAATCGGGCCTGGCCGGGCAACTGAAGAAGCAACTGGCTGAGCGCATGCTGGCAGCGGAGCTCACGCATCACCTGGATAACGAGGCTGAGCAAGGCAAGGCCGGCAACCACCGCAACTGCACGAGCCGCAAGACGGTCATCACGCCCAACGGCGAACTGAATCTGGACATTCCGCGTGACCGGCAGGCGACGTTCGAGCCGCAACTGGTGGGCAAATACCAGCGCCGGCTGCCGGGCTTCGACGATCACGTCATCAGCATGTACGCGCGCGGCATGAGCGTGCGCGAGATCCAGGGCCATTTGCTGGAGCTGTATGGCTTGCAGGTGTCACCCGATCTGATTTCGACCGTCACCGATGAGGTGCTGGCCGAAGTCGAACAGTGGCAGCAACGCCCCCTCGAGGCGATGTATCCGATCGTGTATTTCGACGCGCTTCGGCTGAAGATCCGCGACGAAGGCACGGTCAGGAACAAGGCGGTGTACCTCGCGCTGGGCATTCGGGCCGATGGCCGCAAGGAAGTGCTGGGCCTATGGATCGAGCAGACCGAGGGCGCCAAGTTCTGGCTGAAGGTCTTCAACGAACTGAAGAACCGCGGCTTGCACGACGTCCTGATCGCTGTCGTCGACGGCTTACGCGGCTTCCCCGAAGCGATCGAAGCGGTGTATCCGGCTGCCCAGATCCAGACCTGCATCGTGCATCTGATCCGCAATTCGCTGAATCTGGCGAGCTGGAAGGACCGTAAGCCACTGGCAACCGCGCTCAAGCCGATCTATCAGGCCGCTACCGCCGAAGCCGCCGAGGCGGCGCTGCAAGCCTTCTCTCAAAGCGAATGGGGCAAGAAATTTCCGACGGTCGCCGCGATGTGGCAGCGCCAATGGGAGCAGGTCATCCCGTTCTTCGCCTATCCCCCGGAAGTACGCAAAATCATATACACGACAAACGCGATCGAGAGCATGCACATGCAGCTTCGCAAGATCGTCAAGAACCGCGGTCACTTCCCGAGCGACGAGGCCGCCAGCAAACTGCTGTACCTGGCCTTGCGCAACATCGAAAAGGATTGGAAGATGCCACCTATAACCTGGCGGCAAGCAGTCAATCAGTTCGCCATCCTGTTCGGCGAGCGATTCACCGCCGCCATCAGCTGAGATTTTTAACCGACCTCAGCACACGAAATTCCTGACACCTCC